>NZ_JBEOOB010000026.1:0-59757 GCF_040308685.1 Pseudoalteromonas sp. 20-MNA-CIBAN-0454
ATGGCTTTATGCGCTCGACCTTTGTTTTTCGACTCTGCTTTTAAGGCATCGTTATATTTGCGTCTAGCGTGTGCCCAACAACCAACAGGGGTAATGCCTTCAATACCGTCATAAACACGGTAACCGTCGCACTGTAAATAGCCTTGATAACCGGCAAGAAATTCTTTTGCGCAAGCGCGACTTCGACCTGCTTGGTAATCGTAAATCACGACAGGCTCATGGCTAACCTCATTGCTGCGATAAACCCACATGTAGGAATTGCTGCTAGGATTGTCACCTTCATCTAAGACTTGTGTACGGGTTTCATCGGCACATAAACTGTGCTCACTAAGCAAGTGACGTTGCATGGCTGCCACTAAGGGGCTGATTAGCAGGCCCGCTTTAATACACCAATTAGCTAATGTTCCGCGCGATAGTTCAAGGCCGCCACGGCCCAGTATGTCAACGAAACGATAAAGCGGTAAGGCGGTAAGGCATCGCAGTATTTGCCTGTCACAACCGCCGCTAATGCCTCGGGACTGGCAATACTCCCCGGTATCGGTTGTTTAGGTTTAGGCGCGGTGATGATTTTACTGGTCAATTGTTCATGCTCGCAATGTCTGCAAGCATATTTAAATTGTTTGTGCTTAATGACGCTGACTTTCGCCGGAATAATTTTAACTTGTTCGCTGTCTTCACTACCACATTGATGTAGTTGCTCACCGCAACACTGACACGTTAACTCGGTTAAGGTGTGCTCAACCTCTTCTCGTTCAAAGTGCTCAGCCAGCGTTTATTTGCCTTTCTTATGGTGTTTAGGCGGCTCAGTCGTTTTATGCTGCTCCGCTTCATTGAAGGTGCCCCGTGGGGCTTTTTCACTTTTTTTACCGTATTTTTGGGATTTACTTAACTTAAGCTCAGCAAGCAAGTGGTCAATCCGCGATTGCATTTCAACCTTATCTTCTTGTAAAGCATCAAGCTTAGCCTGCATAAGTGCAAGCTGATTTTGTAGTTCGGTGATGAGAATAGTGTCTGGCATTTTAATAGCATGACACATGGGAAAGATCGTTCAAGTAAAAAAAACGATCTGATTAATTTACATCACCGATAACCCCGATAAAGTCGGGTGCCGCGCGCACGCAGTGCGAATCATTAAATATATTATATTTTAAAAAATATCAGATCTAAAAGTAAAAAAGCCAATCTAACGCAAAATAAACACAGACATTAACTACATATACTCTCTTTATTTTGACTGGTTGATCCTGATTGTTTTACCTGCAATTACACAGTGTTTTAGCTATAAGTATTTATTACTTAATGTTAAGGTTTAAGCTCTAAAACGCACATTTAAAGTAAATCAGTAACCTTAATACTTTATAGCCGATAATATAGGAGCTAACTATGTCTAATTGGGTTGATGCAACAGTAAAAAAAATTACTTGGTGGACAGACTCGTTATTTAGCATAACGGTAAATGCCGACGTTGAGCCATTTAAAGCGGGGCAGTTTACTAAGCTATCTATAATGGATGGCGATAAACGTATTGCACGGGCTTACTCCTATGTTAATGCCTCCGATGACCCCAATTTAGAGTTTTACCTAATAAACGTAGTTGACGGTTTACTCTCATCGCATTTAGCCAAGCTACAACCAGGTGATAATGTACTAATAGAGCGCCGCGCTACAGGCTTTTTTACCCTTGACGAAATACCCGCCAGCGAGCAGTTATGGATGCTAAGCACAGGTACCGCTTTAGGGCCGTTTTTATCCATGCTGCAACAGAGCGAAGTATGGCAAAAGTATCAGCATATAAACCTAGTACATGGTGTACGTTTAAATGACGATTTAAGCTATCAGGAGCTTATAAACACACTACTTGAAGCTCATCCTAAGCAGTTAAATTACATTCCTGTAGTGAGTCGTGAGCAAGCTGATGTAGGGTTGCACGGACGAATAACGGATGCGATAGCTAATAAGCAATTGTTTTCGCACGTTGGGCTAGATGCCACGCCCGAAAATGCACAGTTTATGATCTGTGGTAATCCGCAAATGGTAAAAGACACCACCGAATTACTAATAAGCCAAAATTACCAACGCAATCGCCGTAGAACCCCCGGCCACATAACAGTTGAGCAATATTGGTAGTTAGGCGTGTGTATTTTGCCCGCTTGAACGTGTAGCAATATGTTTGGTTTTTAGGTAAATAAGTACCTATTTAGTGTGGTTATTCCTTTAAATGGGCAATAACCATGCTAAATACCAAACATGCTCTAGTACTAAACAGATAATCACTACCCCAAAACCGTAAAATTTGCTATGTTGCGCCCTAACAGTATTTCGTGCTCATTTTAGGAAAACTATGAAATCTTTACCTATCGTTTTTGCTTTTATATTTATTGGTGCCGCGGCACTTGTTTACGCAACAGAGCAAGAAACCAACACAACGGCGCAAAGCAGTGCAGAGCAAGCTAAGCCTGTAATTGAAAAACAGCAGCAAGCTGCCGACGAGTCAAAGCAACAAGCTACAGATAGGCTCAATACCCTAGAACATAAAGAAGCAGTATTAACAAAACCAGTTGTTGATCCTAACAAAGTAGACGACTCAAAAGTACTTGGCACCGAAACTCCTAAGCCAGTTGAAAAAATTAAAAATAAAGAAGAAAAAGCCGCCGCTATAGCCAAAGCTGAGCAAGTAGTAACGCAAGCTAAAGAAGCCTTAACGCAAAAACAGCAAACAAAAGCCAAACAATCGCGCGAATCATTAGCTGTAATTGAACAATTAGTTAAAGCCTATAACGCCCGTAATATTGAAGAGTTTATTCGGGTTTATGCCGAAGACGTTGAATTTTATATTTTTCCTAACGAGCTGCTATTTAAAGGCAAAGAAAAACTAATAGCCCGTTATGGCTTAATGTTTAAAAAACTAAAATGCATTCATTCATCACCAATTAAACGCATAGTACATGGCGACATAGTAATTGATCATGAATTATCAGAAACCTGCTCAGTAGATAAAAACGTAATAGATAAACGCTCAGAGCTTATTTCAAGCTATCAAGTTAAAGATGGTAAAATAATTCGTGTGTTATTTTTTCGATAACTCATAACTAGGTAAGTAAGTATCAAAATGCAGTTAAACGACGAGAAAAAAATTCGCCTAGAGTATCGGGTAGAGCCAGGCTGTTTAGGCCCACAAGGGCTAAGCCACATAGAAGATTTTTGTCGCTATGCTAATAAGCATATTAAATCACCATATTATGCGCAATTTTTATTTACCCCTCGTTACGACAAGCAAAAAAGTGAACGTCAATACAGCGTAAATAGCCGCAACTTATCGCAAGTTCAGGCCAAGCTGTACTTTGATCACTTTCAAATAAATATAGTAGAGTTTGAAGAGCAGCTCGACGAGCTGCTCAGTAAAGCAATAGATCTGTACTTTAAACGCTAGTCGCACTCAAAATATCGTTAAAGCTTTCGTTGTCGTGAAGGCTAGCAAACGCACTCTCGTGCAGTAGTTCATTGCGTAAGTTAGGCGAGTAATCTAGCGCCATTTTTATATCGGCTAACGCATCGGCATGTTCATGAATTAACGCATAAGCACACGCACGTTGCCAATAAGCATAGCCATAATCGCTGTCTATCTCTATTGCTTGGTTACATAGCTCAATAGCTTGTGCTGTGTCGTTAATTTCTAGCAGTGCATCGGCTTTATAAGCAATAGCTTCTACGTCTTCGGGTTTACGTTTTAAAATTTCGTCAAAAATTTCAATTTTGTTAGCAAAATCACTTTCTAAATTAGCCCGCATCCACAGTGAGTGAACTTCATTAGTGACCGAAATCCGTTCTTGGTTACTGAGTATTTCTTCAGAGCGAACGCGCAGTTTTTCTTCAAGAATTTTTAAGCGATCTTCATACTCATCGGTAATAACGCTTACTCGGGTATTTACTATGTCTTCTACTTTATTTTTAACATCGCGCAGTGAGTTCCAACCCACTAATACTAAAATTGATGCGGTAGCCGTAATAATAAAAAATACATTATTAATGGTATCAGTAGTGTAGGTAATTGCACGGTCGGCGGTATCTAGCTGGGCATGAGTAACTTGTTTTGTTACATCCTCACGTAGTTTTTGCTGATCTTGACGCACAGCTCTAAGCTCATCAAGAATATAACGCTCCATTAGCGGCTTATACATAGGAGCAGCTAGCCCATCAACAGCTTGGTTTTGTTGCTGCTCGGTGGGAGCCGAAAAAGGGTCATCTTCAGCAGCAATGATCGCTGTAGAATTAAAAGTTACGCAAATAAACAATAGTAATAAAAAGTAACGCATAGTACGCCTAATAAATAAAATCAATAAATCGCTAAGGCAACTTTAACATGCACAGATTCAGGGTACTAGAGGAGGTTGCTGTTTCGTTAAACACTTTATAGCGCCGGTTAGGTAATTAACGTTAGTTTGCAGCAATTAGACATTTTTAGACGCTATTGATAAAAATTAGGCAAAAAAAACCAGCTCAAGGTGAGCTGGCAAAAACTACTTAAAACAACATAATGTCAAAGGGAAAAACAATAAGTTAGATTGCATAATAACGCGACTAAGCTGAACAATTACTTAACTCAATTCAATACTTTAAATAAATAAGGTGTATAAATCATCACAAAATACACCTTTATGTCACATGGCGAAGGGGGATATACACAGTGACCTTGGTTACCCGACAGCCAACTTTTTAAGCCCTTCACATTACATTACGTCGCTTATTTTAAAAGCGATCATTTTTATTATTTAAAATGCGCGGCATAAAGCCCCGCCTACAAAAATTGCACAAAGAGAAGACAATGAGAGTAAATTAGTAGAGCTATATTTATTTTTCACACCACCCACAGCTCTTTTCATCCTCTAAAAGCGCAGCGCCTCATACCTTTTTGTGAATAGGCTTTTAAATTTAAAATGCGCGGCATAAAGCTCGGCCAACAAAAATTGCACAAAGAGAAGGTAATGAGAGTAAATGAGTAGAGCAGCTCCACTTTATCCGCAGTTCGAAACTTACAGCTCTTTTCACCCTCTAAAGCGCAGCGCCTCATAGCCTCTTTGTGAGTTAATTACTTAAAAGCGATTGCTCACAGGCCAAAGCCCAAGATCGCAACTCGAAACGCAAATAACAAGCACAAAAAAACGGCGCTAAAGTTAGCACCGTTTTTACTTAATACTTAAATAAAGTATTTAAAGCCTGTTATTACGCTATTTTTTTCTCTTCGCAACTGGCTAGGTATTCGTCAAACGAGCCTTGAAAGTCGATTACTTGTTTATCTTTAATATCAATAATACGCGTAGCAAGTGACGATACAAACTCACGGTCATGGCTTACAAAAATAAGCGTACCTTGGAAGTCTTTTAACGCATTGTTAAGTGCTTCAATGGCTTCCATATCCATGTGGTTTGTAGGCTCGTCCATTACGAGTACGTTAACGTCTTGCATCATTAACTTACCAAATAACAAACGGTTTTTTTCACCACCTGAACAGTTACGCGCTTTTTTGTTTGAATCGTCTGCTGTAAACAACAAACGGCCTAACATGCCACGTACCATTAAATCGTTGTGCTTAGCGGTGCGCCACTGCGACATCCAATCAAACAAGGTTAAGTCGTTATCAAAATCTTTAGTGCTGTCTTGCGGGCAATAACCAAAAGTAGCATTTTCAGACCACTTAACTTCGCCCTCTAAGCTTTTAAGCTCGTCTACTAAACAGCGTAAAAAGGTAGTTTTACCCACACCATTTTCGCCAATTACTGCAAGCTTAGCGCCGGCTTCAAGTAATAAGTCGCCGCCAGAGAACAACATTTCGCCATCAAAGCCATGGCCAATTTTGTTAACTTCAAGCGCTTGGCGATACATTTTTTTACCTTCGTCAAAGCTCAGCGAAGGGCTCATACGGCTTGACGATTTAACTTCATCAAGTTTAATTTTATCCATTTTTTTAGCACGCGAACTTGCTTGTTTCGCTTTAGATGCGTTAGCACCAAAACGGTTAACAAAGTCTTGTAGTTCGTCAATTTCAGCGCTCTTCTTCGCGTTTTCAGCAAGTAATTGCTCGCGTTGTAGGCCAGCAGCTTCTAAAAACTTCTCGTAGTTACCAGGGTAAATACGCAGCTCGCCGTAATCAATGTCGGCCATGTGTGTACATACCGAGTTTAAAAAGTGACGGTCATGCGAAATAATAATCATGGTACATTTACGCTTGTTAAGCTCGTTAGCAAGCCAGGTAATTGTATGAATATCCAAGTTATTTGTAGGTTCATCGAGTAGCAAAATATCAGGGTTTGCAAATAACGCCTGTGCTAAAAGCACACGTAATTTCCAGCCCGGCGCTACGTTTGCCATTAAGCCATAATGAAATTCTTTATCGATACCCGCTTCTAGCAAAATTTCTTCAGCGCGGCTTTCTGCCGTGTAACCGTCCATTTCTGCAAATACGCTTTCTAGCTCAGCTACTTTCATGCCATCGTCTTCGCTCATTTCTGGCAAAGAGTAAATACGTTCGCGCTCTTGCTTTACTTTCCAAAGCTCCACGTCGCCCATAATTACAGCGTCAACTACGCTAAATTCTTCAAACGCAAACTGGTCTTGGCTTAGGTTACCTACTTTTAACCCAGGAGTAATAGATACATTACCGGCACTTGGCACAAGTGCCCCGCTTAAAATTTTCATGAAAGTCGACTTGCCGCAGCCGTTAGCGCCAATTAAACCGTAACGGTTACCGTTACCAAATTTAGCTGAAATGTTTTCAAACAACGGCTCTGCGCCAAACTGCATCGTGATATTTGCGGTGGAGATCAAAAAAATGTAATCCTAGAAAAAGTACTGACAGGGATAGGCTGCAGCAAAACGCCACAAACAAGAACCAGACAATAGGGTAAATTAGCTGGCGAATTATACAGATCCAAAGCCAAAGATGAAAGGTAAAAGAAACTTAAAAAATAGCCAGTAGGGCAAGAGCAGTTTTTAGATGTCAGGCTTGAGGCTTTAGGTAAAAATTAACCAAGGTTAATGTACAAGAGTAGCGGGAGTTTACTTCGCGCTTATGGGCTGTAGGCGTTGAGCTTGCTGACGCGAAAAGCGCAGCTTTTAATGTGTAGGCACGATTATACCTTCGGATTAATTTAAACGTGTTGTGTGGTTTTTTAAATTTAGTAATAACAAAAGCTTGTACTTAATTGTTTAAAAGTTAAGGCTAAATTTACATAATTGTAAAAGCAGGCGCGTATTAATGATAACGGCGTAGTTTTTATTGGTTATATAACTAATAAGCCTATATTTATTTTTACCAATCAGGTAAATTGTTTTAAATGAATACTAACTTAATAATACGTTAGTTATTAACAGATAAGCCAAGGAGCGGTGTGTCTCGTGTCAAACTCCACACTTAGTTACTACAATCAAAACGCACAAAGCTTTAGTGATTCAACCTTAAATGTTGATATGTCAGTGCTGTATGCTGAGTTTTTGCCACACGTTACCGAACACGGCCATATTTTAGATGCCGGGTGCGGCAGTGCCCGCGATGCTGCTTACTTTAAACAACAGGGTTTTACTGTTAGCGCGTTTGATGCAAGCCCAGAACTTGCCGCAATAGCAAGCAGTTACTTACAGCAACCCGTCGACGTTAAAACCTTCCAGCAGCTAGATTGTGTTAATAAATACGATGCCATTTGGTGCTGCGCCAGTTTATTACACGTGCCAAAAGCTGAATTACCACAGGTATTTTTAAACCTACAAAATGCATTAAAACCAAACGGTGTTTTGTATGTATCGTTTAAATATGGCGATACAGAGCGTGTGTATAATGGTCGTGAATTTACCGATTTAAACGAAAATTCTTTAACGCATTTACTTAGCCATACGCAGTTAAAAGCTATTAAACAATGGCAAAGTGTTGATCAGCGCCCAGAGCGCGAAAGCGAAGTGTGGTTAAATGCGCTTATAAAAGTAGTGCATGTTTTATGATTGGAGCAATGCAGCAACAGCTCGACTTTATTGCGTATATTCAACGAATGTTAGTTGAAGGGGACTTTAGCGCAACTTATAAGTTTGCCCTGCTGCATGCTATTGCCGATGTATGTGTAGAACAGCCGTTATTGTCAGATCAAAGTGAGTTAGTAATAGAGTTACCTACACTTGCCGATAAATTAATTACCTTATATTGGCATCATGCAATGCCGTTTCCGTCAGAACATACCGGTGAAAGCGCTCTGCTTTTGCAAAACACAGGCGCGCAATCAAAAGTAATTAGCGTATTGTTTGAATGCCAACAAAACAATATTCGTAATTTACGCCAGCTAAAGCAAAGTTCATTTTACAAACCAACATTTAACGCTGCTATGGCAACATTGAAAAGTGGTCCGCTTTGGCGATTACAAATACTTGCCAAACAAGAAGAATGCTTTTTATACCCGCACACTAAAAACACTAAATTCATTACCTTAAACGCAGGTATCGCCAGTTGCTTTAGACGTTTTTATGATTTAGTCGTGTACTTAGCTAAAAATGCGTGGCTGCAAAAAATTCAAAGTATAAAGTACAACCAAACACTTATTGGCCCGCAAAGCCAACTGCATGATTTTTTATTTGGCTTTGACCGTAACGCACTCACAAAAGCAAAACCTGTGTTAGTAGAGCTGCAATCAAACTCATGCTTTTATTGCCAAAAGCCAATGAAAAACGATATTGAGGTCGACCACTTTATACCGTTTGCCCGTTACGCAAACGACCTAGGCCATAACTTTGTAGCAGCGCATCGCACATGTAATAACAATAAGCGAGACTTTTTAGCTGCGCAACAGCATCGCGAGCGCTGGCAAAATCAAAACTTGGTTGTTAACAGCCAAATTATTAGTAATGAGCTAAGTGCGTATTTTCACTGCGATGCAGATAAGTCACTCGCAGTAAGCAATTGGGCGTATCAGGTGGCACAAGCCAACAACGCTAAATTATGGCTTGGAAATAAAGACCATTTTGAGCAAGCAAAACCAACCGCCGATATAGTGGCTTTCCCACAAGCAAAACAAACAGAGTTAAATCAAGCTGCAGAGCCTGTTATTAGCTTAAAATCAATTGACGATGCATTAAAACTGCCGTATTTCCCCAATATAAAAATTGCTTGTGGGCATTTTAAAACAGGGGATGAAAGCGATATGGAATTTATGGCTGCACCACTTGGTGCAGGCAAGCTCGACCCACAAGTACACTTTTTTGCGCATGCATCGGGTAACTCAATGAATGGCGGTAAACACCCAATACTTGATGGTGATTTACTGCTACTTGAGCTTATAACATCTGATAAAGCGGGATCGCTGCGCGGCCAAATAGTCGCGATAGAGCGAGACGATATAAGCGGTGATGGGCAGTATTTACTGCGCAAAGTTAATAAATTACCCAATGGGCAATATGAGCTAATCGCTCAAAACCCAGAATATGAAGTAATGATTGCTGATGACAGCATGCGAACATTCGCAAGGTTTAAACAGGTAGTTGTGGAATAGTTGTAGGCGGGAGTTTACCTCGCGCTTTTAAATTGAAGGTTAAATGTTCGCTCGTAGGCGTTGAATTTGCTGACGCGAAAAGCGAAGCTTTTGAATTTCGGTGTAATTAATATGTTGGTGCTATTTTATATCGCGCTCATCAGTTGTTTTTTTGCGTGGGATTTAGAGATTTAATAACCTCTATTCGAGGTTATATCGCGTTGGCGATGGCAACCAAAGGGCGGCTGCCGCCGACCGCCCTTTGGAATCCCACGGCGCGCCCGAGGATCACACTTTACCTCAACTTACGTTAATGATGTGAACGTAACCAGCGTAGATAGGCCATCCATGGCCAAGCTACGCTTTGTACAGCATCCATGCTGTACATTACTCATCATTAACTTATTTTCAGGTGTGATCACGGGGAATTGGAGTGTGTTGGTAAATTGGTGCTTATTAATTTCAATTGTTTTTTGTTTAACGGATTAAACAATTTGAATATGAAGTGAACGATATTGCCGTAACAATAATTAACTGGTACGTTAGTAACCACATTAAAAGAAAGGATTCTAAATAATGAAACTTAATCAAGTTTTATCAATTGTTAATCAAGTCGAAAAATCAAAATTCATTTCTTGTCTAGATCGTTTATGTACCGATGCGGCTAAAGATAATAAAAAGCTAGCTAAAACAATAGACAATATTGATGGCCAAATTAAAAATGCATCAGGCAGTGAAATAACTCAATTATTTAACACCGTTCGGGAGTTTTTTAAAAACTCAGTAAAAGAGCAGATCTTAATGAGCACTGCACAGCTAAATTTACTGGTGAATATTTTAAGCCGTGATGGCAATGGAGTTGCAAGGATAAGCTGGATTGAGTCGCTTTACGAAAAAGAATGGGCTGAATTATCAAAGCTTTCAAAAGAGCTTAAAGAGTGTATTCAAGAAGGCTCAGCAGAGTATGTTTTAGAAAGAAATCGCGCATTAAAAATTTATCATGCTTGTATGAAAGAAGCATATTTCAATGACGAAAAAAACAACCGTGATGCTAAAGTTACGGACGATGAGCGCAGTATTCTAAATGTGCTTTCTAATGAGTTAAACCTTACAACAGATGAATGTGCCGCAGTAGAGCACCTAGTTGATATTATTCCTCAAAATGGTGTGTTGGATGCCTTAAATAGCCTAAGAGATATAGGGCTGTTATTTATAAGCAAAAAGCGCCAAGAGGTGTTTATTCCAGATGAAATTGTAACTCTACTTAATGAAATTCAAGGCAAGGATTTAGCCGATAAGTATGTACTTAGAATACTTAGAACACTCACAGATGCTGAGCTTTCGAATGCGCTTAAAGCCCATGGGCGTAAAATTAGAGGTGTAAGCCGCACTGATAAAATTCAAACAATTATTCACTCAGGGATTAGCGCCGCTAAATTATTATCGGACGATATTCATAGTGTCGAAGATAACCAAAATCAACGTAAAGAACGCCTAAAGCAGTTGATACAAGACCTAGAAATTGATACTGAAAAATTAGGCACTACTTTAGATGAACGTATTGGTTTAATACTGTCATCATTATCAGGTGCTACAGAAAAAGAGTTTGATTCACTTAGCGCCAGTGGTTTTAAACAACTTCTAAAAACACTAGAAGAACACTTCCCCACGATGCAAGCTGTGCTAAAGGAAGCATTTGAACTTGAAGCTAATGAACTAATTGACACTGAAAAGCTGCGTGCTTTAAGTATTACGCCACACGACATTCTATATTTACTTTCGAATGATGAAGTAAAACAAGTTCGCGACAGCATGAGGCTTTCTAAGCGTGGAAATGCGCGTTTTGCTATTTTAGAAAGTTTTGCAAATGCCACCGATAAACTAATCGAGAACTACGATGCACTAGCACGTCGTGACATTAACGCGTTAAAAGAAGCTGGTGCTGATGTTACAGAAGCCGATATTGGCGTTAAATTTGAAGAAGTCACAAAGGCTATTTTTGAGCTATTAGAACTTAATATCGACGAAGATCTACGAAAAGATTTAAATACCACTAAAGATAAAGCAGATATCGTAATTTCACTCAGTGATAACGATATAATTATTGGTGAAGCAAAAACCTGTAAAAATGGAGATTTTGCAAAATATTCAACGACTTCTCGACAAGTAAAAGCTTATGTAACACGTGCCGAAAATCAGGGTAAACGTGTAGCGCAGGTATTAATAATTGCCCCTAGCTTTTCTGATGATTTTATCGAGTCTGCTGAAATGGATACAGAGGTTAATATTTCACTACTTGAGGCGCATGGGCTTAAGTTAATACTTGATGCTTATAAGTCAAAACGTAACCCAAGTTTTGCGCCTAAGTTATTGACCAAAGGTGGTTTGCTGAAGGCGGAGTTAATAGCGAAAAATATTTAATGGGTTGCTGGAATGTTTTGGTGTGATTTTAACGGATTTAATAACCTCTATTCGAGGTTTTATCGCGTTGGCGATGGCAACCAAAGGGTGAATACCGCCATCCACCCTTTGGAATCCCACGGCGCCCCAAGGATCACACTGTATCTTCAACTTACGTTAATGATGTGAACGTAATCAGCGTAGATAGGCCATCCATGTCCAAGCTACGCTTTGTACAGCATCCATGCTGTAAATTACTCATCATTAACTCAGTTTCAGGTGTGATCACGGGGAGTTGGAGTGTGTTGCTAGATTGGTATGTATAAATATTCGATAAATTTAAAAATATAATTTTCATATAGCTATAGGAAGGGAAGATGTACTCAGGAAAAGAAATAACAAAAGCAGGAAGAAGTTTTCTAAATGATGAAATCATATCTGACCCTGAATTACTCTCAAAAACATTGGATGTTTTGTCTTATTGGCGATCTTGTCATACAGAACCTTTAGAAAATGCCTTAAAAAGACTAAGACAAACGGTTAAAAGCCTCGACAAAAATGCTTTATACGCTAAACGTTTAAAAAGATACCCTTCTATCCAGTTAAAGCTTAGAAGATTTCCAGAGATGAGTCTAAAAAACATGCAAGATGTTGGCGGTTGCAGAGTAATCGTAGCAAATTCAAAAAAAGTAGAACAAGTTATTCGTTCACTCAGAACTAAGCCTGAGTTTAGACCTAGAGGATCCAGCGTACGTTTTAAGGACTATATTAAAAACCCAAAAGCCGACGGTTATCGAAGTTATCACATAATTGGGAATTTTCCTGATAGTGTCAAGAAAACTTACAGGATTGAAGTCCAAATCAGGACGAAAATTCAACATTATTGGGCAACAGCATTAGAAATTATTGATCTTTTTACAAATCAGTCGTTGAAGACAAATCAGGGGAAAAAAGCGTGGTCAGACTTTTTCGTTCAGATAAGTTCTCAGTTTGCAGCTATGGATGATATTCATTTATTTTACAATCAAGATAATACGAAAAAATTAAAACTTTATTCTAGTAAGCTAGTTGAAGATAAAAACTTAGCATCTAGTTTTTTAGACGTAGTACAAATGTCCAAAAAACTAAAAGTTATTGAAAAATTAAATGCTTTTGCGAATTCACTACAAATCGTGGATCAGGCTCTAAAGGATATCAAAGTTAGCGGCTATATTTTGATTAAAATTGATCTAAAAGAGCACTTGTTGAATTATGAGATATACGAAGAAAGTGACTCGAAAGAAGCGGAATTTAAATATACTGAAGCTGAAAAAGAATCTGCAGAGAAGCAAAGCAACACAATGGTTGCGTTAGTTTATACCGATCACGTAGATGAAATTAAACAGGCTTACCCAAATTTCTTTGCCGATTCAAGCCAATTCATTGAGTTGTTAAATATTATTCATAAATCAGAAGGTATATTTAAAAGTAGAGCGCAGAGTAAATCGTTTCTAGAGAAGCTCTTAGCCCCAGCAAATTTTCAAGATTATAACAGATAGAGTTTAGGTGAAACGTCATTAATAGAAGTGCCCAAAAATTATCTATAATGAGCTATAAGTTACGAAGTACCTTAATATTCCAAAGAGAGATTGGCGCTTGCTTTTCTTTGGTTGCCATCGCCAAAGCGGCATGTAACTAAAGCTTATAATAATTCACCCAATCGCTAACTTTCCAGCCTTATGCCACATTTTACTTGGCATGGGGTTTGTTAACTCCCAAGTTATATTCATTGGCTGACTGCCGTTGTGGCTTTGGTATTTAACCTCACCGTAGTTTACAAATCCCATGGTTCGGCCGTTTTCGTCTTTGCCTTGCTCGCGCACAAATAACAGGATGGTTTTGCTTGTTAGCTGGTGTTGAATGTAACTAAGGCCGCGGCCGTGTTCTGGGCGGGCGCTGTTTTGCGTTTGCCAATGGAATAGGGTGGGGCTGATTGCGTAATCGTGATACAGCGTGGTGGGTGAGTAGGTTTTTTCACACTTATTAAGCGTTACAAATAATAGCTCTAGATTTTGGTTTTTAAACTCTAAAACGCCTTCGCGGGCTGTCGATTTTTTATCAAACGAGTGCGCTCCAAATGCAGAAAGTATTTGCTGGCGCGTGTAGCGGCTGTGCAATTTTATGGCGTGATTAGGTAAACACGCTAAATCGCTTTCTTGTTGGTGAATGCGGTTTAATAAAAGCGTGATTACTTGTGCAAGTTCGTGCTGTAACGCTGGATGAATAAGCGTTTGTAAGCTTTGTTCAAGCGTTTTAAAGCCTAAACTTGTGCCAGTGGAATCCCAAAAGTTGTAATGCGCCATAAGTGCGTACTGTTGGTTTTGTGCTGTTGGCATAAAGCTAAAATCGTTATTACATAAATCACGTAAAAAGCATAAGTAGCTGAGCGAGTCGCAGCCGAGTAATTGGGTGTTGATTGCGCGGTAATAGGCGGCGTAAATATCGGCTTGGTCTGATGGTATTTCATCGCCTTTTAACCAATGCCAGCCGCCGAGCTTACCGTCTTTTGGTTTGTATATGTCTTCAAGCGTGACTTGTGGGTTTATGCGTAAAAAGTTACTTAGCGTTAGCGCGTCATTGGTATGTTGCGAATAGCTATTTATCAGCTGCTGTAAACGGCGTTTAGAGTTTATGGCTTGCTGAATATTTTTTAATATTGTTTGTTGTGTGCGCTTTTGTAGCTCTATACGGCAACCCAGTGGTAAATGCGGGAAGTTGTTTTCGATTTCGGTTTTTATTGGCTGGTTACTTTTACCAATGAGTGCGCGGAATTTACTCGCAAAGTCATATTCTGGGCGAGCATTGCCTACAAAGTCGAGTACGGTACAGCACTGCTTTTGGCTGTTGTCGGGTAAACGCAAACCACGGCCTAGTTGCTGTAAAAACAGCGTTAAGCTTTCAGTCGGACGTAAAAATAACAGGGTATCAACCTCTGGAATATCGACACCTTCGTTAAAAATATCAACTACACAGAGTATTTGTATTTCGCCTTGGCGAAGTGCTTGTTGTTTGGCCGCGCGCTCGTTGGTGTTTTTGCTGGTCAGCACATCGGCGCTTATGCCTGCTAAGTTAAACTTAGACGCCATAAATTCTGCGTGTTTTTGGCTTACGCAAAACGCGAGTGCTTTAATAGCATGAACATTCGTCACTATATCAGCAAGGCTGGATATAATTTTATTAGCGCGGTTGTTTTCGCCTGTATAAAGGTTACTTAGCTCGCTTATATCGTAACGGCCACCACGCCACGTTATTTGGCTTAGGTCTGTGTCGTCATCCAATCCAAAGTATTGAAATGGGCATAAATGGCGTTGATTTATTGCCTCTGGTAAGCGAATTTCAGCGGCTATTACTCCGCAAAAATCATCGAGTATATTTGCGCCATCTTGTCGCTCTGGTGTGGCGGTGAGGCCAAGTAATATTGTGGGCGTAAAGTAACTTAAAATAGTGCGATAACTGGCAGCGCTTACGTGATGTACTTCGTCTATTACTATGTAGTCGTAATAATCGTGAGTTAAATTGAGCGATTCAATTTGGCTGTTCAGCGTTTGGATTGATGCAAATAATTGGTTGTAGCGTTGTGGTTTGTAGTTACCTACCCACAGCTCACCAAAGTCGTTATTTTTAAGCACACCACGGTAAGCGCTTTGCGCTTGTTTTAGTATTTCTTCGCGGTGGGCTACAAACAAAAAGTGTGCGTTTGGGTTTTTGTCGTAAACGGTTTTAAAGTCGAACGCCGATATTATAGTTTTACCTGTGCCGGTTGCGGCAACTACTAAGTTTTTAAAACGCTTATGTACGCTGCGCTCAGCACTTAGCTTTTCTAAAATAGCGAGTTGATGAGTTTTTGGTGTTATATCAAAATAAAATAGGCTGCTTGGTTGCCCAACACCGCGTTGCTCGTTAAGTGAATTAATGAGCTTTTCTTTACACTCAACAGCGCCTGTAAATAGCTCGAAGTCTTTTGATTCCCAGTAGGTTTCAAAGGTACTTTTGGTTTTGGCTATTATGTGCGGGATTTCTTGTGCGGTAATTTTTAAGTTCCATTCAAGGCCGCTGGTAAGCGCCGAATGCGATAAGTTAGACGAGCCAATATAGCCTGTATGAAAACCCGTATTGCGCATAAATAAGTAAGATTTAGCGTGTAAGCGCTCTTGCTGGTTGTTGTAGCTTAGTTTTACCTCGGTATTTGGTAAGCTCGCTAAAAATTCAACCGCTTTAGCATCCGTTGCGCCCATGTATGAGGTGGTAATTACTTTGAGTTTGTTGCCGCTTTTGGTAAACGCTTCCAGCTCATTTTTAAATATGCGCAGCCCTGTCCATTTTATAAATGAGACCAACCAATAAATAGTGTCGGACGATTTTATCTCGCGCTTTAGCTCGGTTTCGAGCGATATACCTGCATTAGCACCGCTAAATAATTCGCTTTGCGTAAGGCCCGTTAGCGGGAATATATCGTGAGAGTATTCTTTAAGATTTGCAGCAATAGGGTTTTGGGTATTAAATAGCGCGGTAAGTATTCGGCCTTGGCTGTCGATAAGATTTTCGTTGATTAGTTCGTCATCACGAATGTGATCTTTAAGCCAAAGTACAAGGTTGTTGGCAAGGTCAATTTGTTCTTCTAAGCGCTTTTTTGAATTAGGGATTGCATCAATCGCATGTTCAACAAGCTTACCTAAAAAGCGTGAAAGCCATGTTGCGGCTTCGGCCGTTTCAAGCTGGCGCTCACCTACATAAAATTGATCACGATTTAAGTTTTGCTTAATTACTTGCGTAATTAGCTGCTCGTAAATACCAATTTGCTGCATTAAAACCACTCCCTGTTTGCGAACATTCAGTTTACTAAAAAATGCAATGTAAACAAGCATTAACTCATTGTTGAACTAAAGGCAGCTGCTAAGACAACTCCCCGTGATCACACCTGAAATTGAATTAATGATGAGTAATTTACAGCATGGATGCTGTTAAAAAGCGTAGCTAGGCCACGGATGGCCTATCTACGCTGGTTACGTTCATATCATTAATTACAATTGAGGAGATAGTGTGATCCTCGGGGCGCCGTGAGATTCCAAAGAGAAGTCGGCGGTTACTTCTCTTTGGTTGCCGTCGCCAACGCGACATATAACTCAAATTTGCAATTTAAAAGCCCAAGTGCGAGGTAAACTCCCGCCTACAATTCAAAAGTTGCGCTTTTGGTGTCAGCAAACTTAACGCCTACAAAATTACTTTTACTTTTACTATTGCGCTAAAGCAAGACTTAGTAATTCCCCTAAACTATCTGTTTCTATTTTATATCCAATCCCTTATATTCACTCTAGGAGCTCAAAGGAAGAAAGCACTCAATTTAAGGATAAATAATGATTAAATGGATTTTATTGATACTACTTGCCATATTTACAACGTTACCTCAAGCATACGAATCCTACTCACAAAGTCGCTGCGACAGAATTGAAAAAGAACGTGAAACAATACGTTCACGGTTGCGTCAAGGCTATAGAGTGAAAGAAGGTGAGCGATTAAAAGCACGATTCAAATCTTTATTTGAAGAACTTGCAAAGCATTGTGATAACCCCAAACAAACCAATCGAACACATCAACGATCTTCCGTTTATAGCACTAGTAATAACGCGTTATTACACACAAGAATGCCGAATATGCAATTTTATAGTGATAGCTATAACGACCCAGGTAAGCTTAAAGCTTGGTCTGAGTTTTATACTTTACCTAAACGTTGCCGAGCTAAGGGAATGGAGTCATCCGATTTTGTATGGTGCAGTGAGTACCGCGGTGAGCAAAAACGATTATTTGAAGAGCAGTGGAATAAGCGGCCATAAATATGTTAAACACACAATGGCGAGTGCTATTTGTATTTATTGTGCTGTTAATTGCATCGGCACTTATTGCTAATCATTTAACAGGACGGGTATTTAATTATCATGATCCTATTGGCAGTGTTAGGGCTATTTACGATGATATAAAAATTAAAATCGAAATGGCTGAAGAGTCTGAACTAACCGCTATTAAAACGATTGCCGCTCCGTCATTTTCTTCTAAAACTGCAATGCAAAACCATTTACCACAAGCCGACACTACGCGTTGTGTAGATGTATCATTAGGTAAAGTTAAATATAAGCGTAATGGCAATATTTACACCTGGACAGATAGCAATGGCGTACCACATTTTAGTGATAAAAAGCCTGACTTTGAGGTAGCAACACTCGACACAGATTTTGTTGAGCCGCTTGATTACTTTGAATTAACGCTACATGCAGCTAACTTACCGCCATCGTTTACTGAAGAGTTACGTATAAAGCTCAATACTGTTTTTAAGGTGTATGGCCAAATTATAGGTGTTGATGCATTAAAAAAAGTAAGGTTAAATTTAACTGTATTTGCAACACGAAGAAGCTATGAGCAAGCAATTAAACTGCGCGGGGCCGATCCAACAAACACCGATGGTATGTATTTTCATTCTACCAACTCAGCTTTAATAAATTATAGAAATGAGCAAAGTGCTATGCGCACAGCGGTACACGAAGCGGTGCATGCGGTTAACAAAGCAATATTAGGCTCGACTCCTCGCTGGCTCAATGAGGGGTTAGCTGAGTATTTTGAATATACCAAAAACAGCATGCAACTAGTTAGTGTTGAGCCACATCCTGGCTGGGTAAATAATAAGCGCGTAGCGCAAAGTGTTTTTACTATTAATTGGTTGATAGGTTTAGATGACACGTGGCAAACAGGCGATGACACTAAACTTTATGCGAGCAGTTGGGCTGCTATATATTTTTTGATGGATTCTAATAAAGGCAAACAGTTTTTAAAAAGCATCATGCTAGCCGAGCAAAAATCGCCATGCAGTAAACTCACTGCAGCAGAGTTAAAAAATATGCTGTATCAGCATTTTCCGCAATTGGATAAAGACTATAGACAATGGTTGAAAACCCCATTTAGAAAACAGAGTTTTTAAGGAGTTATGCAAAGCACTACGCGAATTAAACTCGGATCTAAAAACAAAGCGCGAGGTAAACTCCCGCCTACAATTTGAAGGCTGACGCTGAGATATTTCCCCGTGATCACACCCGAAATTGAATTAATGATGAGTAATAGCTGCGCATGGCGGAATTTTGTTCCCGACAAATTCCAAGTACCTAAATCCCTTTAGGCAATGCGCGATAAAGCGTAGCTTGGCCACGGATGGCCTATCTACGCTGATTACGTTCATATCATTAATTACAATTGAGGAGATAGTGTGATCCTCGGGGCGCCGTGGGGTTCCAAGGGGCGGTCGGCGCTTTAACTTGGTAAAGAGCGCCCCTTGGTTGCCGTCGCCAACGCGACTTTTTCTTTAGTTATTTAGATTGTTTATTAATTTCTTCAACAGTTCTAATTACAGCTTTTTTTAAAGCGCTGCGCATAACTTCGTTAGTTAATTGATCTAATAATGTTTTATGGAGAACTCCCATACCTTCATTATTGGCCATAGTTGCATCAAATAATTCACGTGTAATTAATTCTTCCCCTAGCTTATTTACTAATGAAAGTGAAAAAGAAACATTTCTATTGCAGTCTAAAGTCCATGCACCATGACAATTAACATCAAAACTCATAAGGTCTGCAGAAATTAACATTTCTACTTGATTATTTATTGCGATATTACTTAATAGCTTCGCATCACTAGATGCAGGTATTATGTCAATCTTTTTTGCATTTACACCTAAAGATTGAAGCTCATTAATAAAGGCATTTCTTATAAAGTCAGCAACTCTTACAAATTCCTGTCCATCACTTGTCATGCCGATTGTTGCAGGGCCCATCCGCATAACTGCTTTTTCTGCTAATTCATCTTTAACAGTGGCAAGGTTTCTTTTATCTCTCCATTGGGTTACACCAATAGAGTCGATATTTTTAACCTCAACATTTTCAATTGTTTTTTTATGGTATTCCACAGGGAATGAGTTTTGTATAGTACAACCAGATAAAATGGATAAGAAAGCGGCAGTTATAGTGAGTTTCTTTAACATATATTTATTTCCATATAAGGGTAAATATCGCACTTTTACCAAGTGCAAACCTAAAAGCTTTGATTAAGCGCCATGATACACAAATTTTTATGAAAATAAGATCAATACTTTCAAATGGCTAAGTTATATTATAAATTTTATAACTAAAACCGAATTGGCACAGTCTCGTCACAATTCCCGCACACTAATGAGTAACTATCCTTACGCTTACTTGCTTTAGTATGGGCGTTAGAACATTGCGGGCAAGGAGCTTTCATTGGTGTATTAGCTTCGCAAATGCCACAGGTAACAAAGTAACCATAGCGACCAGAACGTGGTTGTAAACTGGCTGAGCTATTACACTGTTTACACGTTAAAACTATCTCTTTGCTTAGTGTTACTTCAGGCTCGGTCTGTGCCTCAATAACAGGTTCAGTATGCGTTACTACTTGTTGATAGGGCGGTTTAAGTTCATTTATTTGTGTCGTGGCATTTGAATGATTTTGTGAACTAAGTGATATGTTTTTCTCTAAAATAAATTGGCAAATTTTGCCCAAACTTTCTTCGTTAAACCATGGTCTAACGTTAGTGGATAAAAAATGTAAAGCATTAGGTGTCGATGCGGGTAGTTTCATCATTTGTAGTAGTTTATCAGCTATGAATTCTGATTTAACTAACCGCTCTTGTGTTGCTTTTGGTGTGTGATCCCTGTTGATAATAGCATTGCTCGATATTGCACAAACACTTTGCCATTCTCGGCCACCAAAGCCTTGTTGTAGTTTACCAAATATTTTTGGCAGTAATAATGGGGCATTGGCTCGTAATAGGCTTTTTAGTACTGCTAGTTGTAGCTCAACTTGCTTTATTGGTGAGGGCATACCTTGCCAGTTACCACGGTAACTTCGGCTCCATTCTTGATGTTCATTAATCGTTACTTCCCCTGTAATGCTTTTAGATTCGATGAGAATAAAGCCGTAGGTATATACAATAAGGTGGTCTATTTGAGCTGTTTCGTCGTTGTGTTTAAATTTGAGGTCGTTAAACACAAAAACTTGAGGGTGATCTTTAAATGCACGGCGTAAATAAAATGCCACGTCGAGCTCTTGTTTTTGGCCTGCTTGTATTTTTGCAGAGTTACTGGTGGTGAGTATTTTATCTTTTAAAATCATGAGGCTTCCATTCAATCATGCGTGTGGATAGGATATCACTGATGTACCTAATAGCAATACGATTAAGGCTTTAATGTTGATTAGGAAGCTTTAAAGTCATCGACAACGCGACATATAACTAATACTTGCAATTAAAAGCCTAAACGCGAGGTAAACTCTTGCCTACAATTTAAAAGCTAGGCTTTTCGCGTCAGCAAATTAAGTGTTGATAGCTACCTTACCCAATCTATTATTAAATGTCGTATGTTTGCGTTGTTAAGGTGTCGTATATTTGCTATATTTAATACAAGAAACGAGGGTATTTATTATGACAATAGCAAGTAAAGTAACAACAAGAATAAACCGCTCAAAGCGTTATGTTTTTGATCGTGCTGATTTTGCAGATATTGCTGGTTACGACCAAGTTGGCCGGGTATTAAAAAAGCTGGTTGATAATGGTCATTTATTGCGTATTGGTTATGGGCTTTACACTAAAGCGAGAGAAAATCGCATTACGGGTAAGTTAATGCCGGCATCTCCTGCGGGAGCTGATGGTGTTATATTAGAAGCGATTGAAAAGCTAGGTGTTGACTACAAATTTGATGAGTTTTCACAACGTAGTATCAATGGTGAAAGCTTGCAAATTCCAGCGTCTCTGAAAATAATTACAAATAATCGCTTTAAACGCAAAATTGTCGTAAATAATAGTGCTATTAATGCTAATTGATAGTGACCTGTTTTTAGATGTTGCCGATGCTCTTGGTATGGGTAACCCTGCTATTGTTGAAAAAGATTATTATGTTGTTGCATTACTAAAACTACTTTCTGAATTGTCTTTTGATACGCACTTATTGGTTTTTTCTGGTGGTACCGCATTAACAAAGTCGGGCATTAAAACTCATCGAATGTCTGAAGACATTGATATTAAAATCATACCTACAGATGTGTTTGCTAATATTTCAAAAACACAAAAAAGAAAGGCTAGGAAAGAGTTACATCTTCAATTACTTAATGCCATTAGTCTGCACAACTCTTTTTCGGTAGAAAACCGCCCTACTATTTATGATGAATATCGTTATCAACAAATTGATATACGTTATCCTCAAGCACATTCAAAAGTTCCATGCCTAAGGCCGTTTATTAAGTTAGAGCTGATAGAGACCTTGCTTTATGATCAAGTAGTGAGTAGAGATATATGTTCTTTAATGAATGAGGTCACTCAAAAGCCTCCTGAAGTTGCGCTAATGGGGTTTTCGAGTATTAAGAGTACACAAGCGGAAAAGCTAGTCTCTATGTTGAGGCGAACAGCAAGTTTTGCGCGCGATAATATAAGAGATGATGATCCTGCATTAATACGCCATATTTATGATACGTATTATATTCAACAAGCTGGGCTTGCGAGTGCTTCTGACGTAATGTCTTTGGTAAGTAAAGTTATTGCGGAAGACTTAACGCGTTACTCAAACCAACACGCTGAATTTATGAAAAGTCCGATTGCTGAACTGAAGTTTGGCTTAAGCTTACTACAAACCAATACATTATATGAAGAACGCTTTAACCAATATGTAGTACCTATGGTTTATGGCAATAATAGCCTTAATTGGCAGCAAGCATTTGATGTATTTAAGTTATATTGCAATCAAGTGTTAAATAACATAAAGCTTTAGCTGCCGTCGCCAACGCGACATATAACTCAAATTTGCAATTAAAAGCCTAGGCGCGAGGTAAGCCCCCGCCTACAATTTAAAGGTTTCGGGCTTAGCGCAATGAGGCAATTAGTTATACTATTCGCCTCATTGTGTGAGGCGAATAATAATTGTATGTGTGGTACTAAATTGCAAACTGAAAGGTTTGCGTTAGCAATGGCTGTATATTGGCATTTCCCCTACGCTTTGGATCGATGCTAACAAATCCCCAAAATTCTAAAAAGCGATTGATGAATCGAGATTCAATCAGTCTGCCTAATAGCTCACTCGGACTTGAGTATTGAGACGCTGGAGCGTGACTAAGTAACGCTGGGAATGCGGTAATGACTTCGTCAATTAGTTGCTCGACCGAGGCATGTTTTTGTAGTCGCCACAGCATAAATAGCCAAAATGCGCGCAGATCCACGCTATCGGTAAAGCTGTCGAAGTAACGCCAATTGTATTGCATGATGGCGGCTTCGAGCATAGGGAGGTAAAAAGCATTAATCCCCTGGGTTTGATACAGCTTTTGCACCGATTTTTTAATATGAAAATGGCCACTTTTATAGTAAATAATACCGGCAACATCAGCCAAGGTACGCGTGTAGTGTAGGGCGTTAAACTTATCTTCGTTACTGCCTGCAAATTCACTAATACTGATATGGATGGGGTATTTAGAAACAGCAAAGTTAGGTAGTAGCTCAGAGGCTTGTTTGACTAATTTAGCAGGTAAATTGCCTTTAGCCGTTGCTTTAATTGAGCCGCCTTGTTGCATGGCTTCAGTAAAAATTAATGCTAAATAGCTCATCACTGGGCTACTTGATAAATCTGCTGGAGTATTAAAAGTAACTTTTGTTAATTCGTTGAACGGGGCATAGAGCCAATTAGATATTTGCGTTGGGCAAAGCCCGCAAAAATCACTATCGGCTTGGTTGTTTCGCGCAGCTATTGTTTGTTCTGCGACAAGGTTTAGCTCATCTAAACTTAACTCTGGATTCATGGCTAAAGTTTGCGTTATGTCATCAAATATTTGTGCATGCTGTTTAGTAGATACAGTGTTCATACAACAATGTTTGTGCTTTTTGCCACTGCCACATGGGCAGGGATCATTTCGTCCTAGTTTCATTTATTAGCTCGTTCTGCGCAATATGGGTTTAGTGTTACATCATTATATTTGTTAGTAAATAAAAGCTACGAGCAGAGGGCTAACTGGAAACTGACCGTGGATTGTTTTTTCTCTAAAGCGCAGCGCCTCATACCCTCTTTGTGAATTTTTTACTGGTTGTTTACTTACTTTAGAGCTTCGGCATAATTTTGCCGAAGCTCTAAGCCCGATTAATACCGGCGGTCGCGATCGTGCGGTTGCTCAAATTGTGTTTTAGGCCCTAGCGGTACTACGCCGGTGGGGTTAATAGTTTTGTGGCTGGCGTAGTAGTGTATTTTGGTGTATTCCAAGTCAACAGTGTCTTTAATGCCTGGTACTTGGTACAGCTCAGTGACATAGTTATATAGGTTAGGGTATTCGCTAATTTTTTGCTGATTACACTTAAAATGGCCATGATACACAGCGTCAAAGCGCACTAAAGTAGTAAATAAGCGCCAATCGGCTTCGGTAATTTGCTCACCAACTAAGTAGCGCTGTGTAGCTAGGCGTTGCTCTAACCAGTCTAGGCTTTCGAATAATGCATGGTAAGCGCTGTTATAAGCACTTTGCGTGGTGGCAAAGCCTGCTTTATATACGCCGTTATTTACCGTGTTGTAAATGCGCTCGTTTACGCTGTCGATTTCTGCTTGTAGTGCTTGCGGGTAGTAGTCGTCGGTATTGCCGGTTAGCTCGTTAAACGCGGTATTTAAAATACGCATGATGTTTGATGATTCGTTATTAACTATGGTATGGGTTTTTTTATCCCATAAAATAGGAATAGTGGCGCGGCCTTCGTAATTGGCATCGGCTTTTAAATACAATTGGTAGGCGTAATCTAGGTTATAAAGCGGATCGCCGTGCTCACCAAATTCCCAGCCATTTTCGAGCATTTCGGGCTTTACTACGCTAAGTGTAATTACGTTTTCGAGTTGCTTTAATTTACGCATTATCATGGTGCGGTGTGCCCATGGGCAAGCTAGCGACACATATAAATGGTAACGTCCCGCTTCGGGTTTAAATTGGCTATCGGCGGCGTTTGAAATTTGTTGGGTAAAGCGGCTTGCTTGGCGCTCAAACTTACCGCCAGATTTTTTGGTGTCGTACCATTGGTCAACCCATTTTCCGTCTACGATTAATCCCATTATTAACTCCTTAATGTGCTGTAAATGCATAAACACACACCGCATAGCTATGTGGTGTGTGTTTTAAATAACTAATATTACGCTTTGTTTAAGTTACGGTTAATTACGTTATCAAGTGAGAATTTACCGCCACCTTGGATAACTAAAGCCAGTGTGATTGCTAATAGCGCTAGGCCAAATTCGTAACCGTTGTTGCTCATAAATAAGCCGTTATCAATGTGAGTGGTAAATATAGCCACAACCATAGTAATAGCCAGTACAAAGCTAGCAGGTCTTGTTAGTAGACCAACAATTAAAAATAAGCCACCAAAAAATTCTGCACTACCTGCCATTAAGGCCATTAAAAACCCTGGTGCTAGGCCAATTGATTCCATCCATTGTCCTGTGCCTTCTAAGCCATAACCACCAAACCATGCAAATAATTTTTGTGCACCGTGAGCGGCAAAAATAATACCCGCAATAACGCGCAGTGGTACTGCAGCCAGTGATTGTTCAGTTTTAGTGATAACATTAGCAATATTTTTAATAGTCATAATTTTTGCCCTTATTGATGTTAAGTAAGTATGTTTAATTGAGTATGTAGCCATTGTAGTTGTTGTTATGTAATTAAATAACGCCTATTATTTGCTTGATATGTTCAAATAATTTGAATAGTTGTTATTTGGATGAAAAAAACCATGAGTACACCTCCTATTAGTATTGAAGCGTTACTGGTGCTTGACGCTATTGAGCATCGTGGCAGTTATGCGGCAGCCGCAGAGCAATTAAATAAAGTACCTTCGGCGCTGTCCTACATAGTACAAAAACTAGAAGAGCAATTAAACGTGACTTTGTTTCAGCGTCAGGGGCGTCGTGCTGTGTTGACTCCTGCGGGCAAACATTTACTGACCGAGGGGCGCAAGTTGCTTACGGCGATTAATTCATTGTCGGAGCAAACACAAACAATTGCGAACGGCTGGGAGCCAAAAATTCGTATTGCTTTGGATTCTATTATTGATATAAAACCGATATTTACCAGTATAGAGCAGTTTTTAGTAGAGCATAAAAATATTGAAATAGATGTACAAGAACAGGTAATGAACGGCAGCTGGGAAGTGCTGATTGAAGATAAAGTTGATTTAGTTATTGGCGCGCCGTCGCCAGTGCCGAACCAAAAAGGCATTCGCGCGGTTAAAATAGATGAGTATCAAAGTGTACTTGTGGTAAATAGCACGCACCCGTTAGCAACGCAGCAGCAACCACTCGATATGAGTAGCCTTGCTCAGTACCGCAGTGTGATAGTACACGACTCTGCAGAGCAAGAAATTCCATGGTCGGCAAATATAATAGAGGGCACCCAGCGCTTTTTTGTTAGCTCTGTTGCGCAAAAAATTGCGGCTATTATTGCCGGTATAGGTATTGGTTATTTACCCAAGCGTTTAATTGAGCAGTATATAGGGTCGGGGCAGTTAGTGGAGGTAAAGCTAACCGAGCAACGACCTTGCCAAGATCTATTTATTGCCTGGAAAATAACTAATAAAGGTAAAGGGTTGCAACGACTTACCTCACTGTTACTACAACCTTAACGTTGCGCTTTTAAAGCTAACAGCCGTGTAAGGCTGTTAGCTAATAGCTGTATTAAATGTAATTTACTACTTAAAAGCCATGGTAAGCTCTTTATTCTTCTAGGCTTTCATCTAGGGTAATTATAATACCAACGGTAATAATACGGTCGCCAACCATTTCACAAATAGTGAGTTTTACGTCATCAAGTTCAATAAAGTCATCTACCTTAGGTAAGCTGTTTAGCGAGGTTTTTAGTACTTGCTCTAGCGTATCGTTTGGTTCAGCAGCAATATGAATATCGTAAGAATAGGCTATGCTGGCTACGCTGGTATTGCCTTTAACTCTTAGCTCTTTTGCCGAAAGCTCGGTAATATCTTGATCAATCGTGCTTGAAAAAACACAGTCAACAAACTCGCGGGTATGCGGTTTTAGTACCATAAATAGCTGATCGTCTGCCTGTAATAACGTAGAGCCGCGCGGGGCAATAATATTATTATTACGACTGATCATTGCCATTACTGTGCTATCGGGTAGTGCTAATTGCGATAAACGACGGCCAACAGCGCGTGACATTTTGCCTATGGTGTATTCAACAATATCGGCGTCAACATCGCCTAAAGCAGTGATCTCTAACGTGGCTGCGGGAGTCACTGGCGGTGGTAAAGTAAGCTTTAGTTTGCGGGCCATTAAAGCAAGCGTTGAGCCTTGCAGTGTGGCTGAAATTAACACCACAAAAAATACTACGTTAAATATGAGTTCGGCGCCAGGCAGGCCAAACATAAGAGGAAATATTGCTAAAATAATAGGTACTGAGCCGCGTAGCCCAACCCAAGACACTAAGGTGATTTCACGCGCTTTAAAACCAAATAGCGCTAACACCGGAATAACCGCCAAAGGGCGAGCAATAAATATAAGCACTAATGCAATGATCAGTCCCTCAAACCACACATCTAATAACGAGGTTGGGTTTATTAATAAGCCCAACACCACGAACATGGTAATTTGACCTAACCAAGCTAACCCGTCGTGGAATAAAAACGTACTGCGCTGAAACACAAAACGGCTGTTGCCAATAACCACACCGGTAATAAATACCGCTAAAAACCCGCTACCACCAATGTTTGCGGTAATACCAAATGAGAGTAAACCACACGCAGCAACCAATACCGGATACAAACCGGTAGCAACTAATTGAATTTTATTAATTAATTTAACAGAGCTCCAACCCACGGCTAAGCCGACTAATGCGCCTAAGCCCATTTGTGATACAAACATGAGTAATAGGCCTGTGCCTAGCTTCATGTCGTTTACCAGAACCTCTAGTAAGCCTACGGTTAAAAATATTGCCATGGGGTCGTTTGAGGCACTTTCTATTTCGAGGGTGGCTTTTAGTTTGGTGTTTAAATGAATACCGGCATTACGCAGTAGCGCAAATACGGCTGCGGCATCGGTTGAGCCTACAATAGCGCCAAACAATAAGCCTTGTAGCAAAGGAATATCAAGCATGTATGCGGCAGCAACTCCAGTTACTGCGCTGGTAATTAGTACCCCAAGGGTGGCCAACACGGAGGCGGGTTTCCAGACTTTTTTTATCGCTTTTAAGGGCGTTTGCAAACCGCCATCAAATAATATCATTGCTAATGCGAGCGTACCTAAAGAATGCGCCGCTGCTGCATTGTCAAAAAATATGCCTCCGGGGCCATCTTCACCAGCGAGCATACCGACCATTAAAAACATTACCAGTACAGGCAAACCGAGACGAGCTGATAATTTACTGGATACAATACCCAGTAAAATTAATACCGCGGCTAACAATATTATTTGATCAATCAAAAACATATATTATTCTCATTTGTAGCTAAGGGCTGGGTTAGGTCGTTATTGTAAGTTATGCACTAGAGCATGGGATAGTAGTTACTCTGCTGCTAAGTATGAACTGGTTTTCATTTTTTAATAGGTAAAATAATAAGCGATAATAAACATGGGTTTGTTTACACAAAAATGTTTTTAGCTTTTGATATTGTAGCATTATTCTCATTAAATAGGGAGGGCCAGCGTTATAAATAGCAGGTATTAGTAATCTGCTAAAAACTTGCCAAGCTCGGTGTTAAAGGGCCATTTTTAGATGTCATTTTAGCTCGCGCTTTAGGTTTAATATTTACAGTGAGAGTTTTGGGTCAACTTAGCCGCTTTAGTTTTTAACCTTTTAGATTGCTTTTTAAATTTGCACTTCGCCTTTGGCACTATTACCACTTAGTAAAAGTCATTTACACAATGAGGGGATTATTTATTAATGCATAAGAAATATAATGCTCTACTTATTTTTACTAGCACAGTCATCGTATGCCTAGGTTAAGGCGCGAAAGCAGCACAAGTAAAAAGGATCAGGGAAACTTCCTGATTAACTGAATTATTACAGAGGTTTTTATGACGTTATCCCTAACTCCACGCCTAACACAGTTAGCCAATGCTGATTTGATCCAACCATTGGCACATATTAAAAGGGGTATCGAAAAGGAAGCTTTACGAGTAACTACAGATGGTTTGTTGGCACAAAACCCTCATCCTTATAATTTAGGCTCGGCGCTAACTCATCCTCATATCACTACAGATTACTCAGAGTCGTTATTGGAGTTTATTACCCCAGCAGTTGAAAGTATTGATGACACACTCGACTTTTTACAACAATTGCACCGTTATACTGCCACTGAACTAACCGCGCAAAATATATGGCCAGCAAGTATGCCGTGTGCGCTTCAAGGTAATGATAGTGTGCCTATTGCTCAATATGGTAGCTCGGTGCAAGGACAAATGAAGCACACTTATCGTCGTGGGCTAGATATGCGCTACGGGCGTATTATGCAAAGTATTGCGGGTATTCATTTTAATTTTTCATTACCGGATAGCTTTTGGCAGGGGTATCAAACTCTACAGGGTAACCAAGACTCGCTTGCTGATTTTCGTTCTGCTCAGTATTTTGCGCTGATCCGTAACTTTCGTCGCTATGGTTGGTTATTGCTTTATTTATTTGGTGCATCTCCTGCGTTAAGCCACTCGTTTGTTGATGGCCGCGCGCATCAGTTAGCCAGTTTGGGCAGCGATACGCTTTATATGCCTTATGCAACTTCGTTGCGAATGAGTGGTTTTGGCTATCAAAACGATGCCCAAGCGAGTTTAAATGTAAGTACCAATAACTTAGCTGAATATAGCCGCGATTTAACACAAGCGCTTCACACGCCACATGCACCTTATACGCGTATAGGGGTTGAGGTAAATGGTGAAAAGCGTCAGCTAAACGATAATATTTTACAAATTGAAAACGAATACTACAGCGATATTCGCCCTAAACGTGTTACTCACGCGGGTGAAACACCACTGCAGGCTATGAACGATCGCGGGGTTGAATACATAGAAGTACGGAATCTCGATATTAACCCCATGTTGGCGCTAGGTATTGATGACACTCAAATTCGCTTTTTAGATACATTTTTACTGTTTTGCTTATTACAAGATAGCCCAGAAATTGGCGAGCAAGAACAACAGCGCTTGGCACGCAATCATACCCGTGTGACCGAGCAGGGGCGATGCCCTGATTTACTGCTAGAAACTGCTAATGGTGATCTTAGTCGCAGTGCTTGGAGCGAACAGCTATTTGCAGAGCTAGATGCTATAGCAGAGTTACTTGATCAAGCTGGTAGCGGCTACAGTGAGGCGATACAACACTACAAGCCATTATTACAACAGCCAGAGCTAACTCCGTCGGGGCTTATGTTGACGCAGCTTGTCGCTAATAATCAGGATCACAGTGATTGGGTAGGGCAGCGCGCCACTGAGCTCACTGCACAATGGAAAAAAATGCCACTGAGCGCAGCACAAAGCGATTACTTTAAACAGCTTGTAAGCTCATCACACGCAGAGCAGCAAAAGTTAGAGGGTAAGGTTTAGCAAAAGAGCAGCTTTTAGGTGTCGGGCTTTAGCTTTTAGATAGATGATACGACCCCGATAAAGTAAACCGCACTAGGGTCGTATCAAGGTCAATACGCCCTATCAAGCTTGGTACTTGGATTTACTTGTAGGTGCGATTTTATATCGCACTTTTTACAATTAAGCCTCAAACTCTGGCCGAAATTAATAAACCACAACAATAAAAGTAAACCCCAAATGAGCCAATACACTTTTTGAAATTTATATTGGCACTTAACTTACCAATGTATAAAACCTTTAACTCTATTCTTTAGTTTGCATATTTTTAGCACGCTGCTCGGCTTCGATCAGGGCTTGAGATTTAGGTTCACGTTTTTTCTCTGCTATTTTAGGTTTTACCGATGAATTTGGATCCCAGCTATCATCCAGCGATAGGTTAGCAAATGGGTTGCTGTTGTCTATTTGCACATTTTGCTCTTTAGGCTCAGCTACTGGTTCTGGCTGTTGGTTTGTATCTGCTTTTATTACAGGCTTTGCTTTACTACCTGGTAGCGGTGCATCGGGATCGAAAGTACGTACTTCGGGCTCTTTAAATTCGTGCTCGGTATTAAATGAAGTTGCTTGCTCTGTGGTGCTGTTTACAGGGGGGTGTATATTCGTTGTTGGTTGCTGCGCAATAATTGGCTCTGGGCTGATATTGGCGGGCTCAATTGCATTTTGAGCTGGCGTTTGATCATTAATTGCTGCTGGCGCTTGTTGAGTAACCTGTTGTTGGCGCTGCTTTTTAGTAGGCAGTGGTGCATCGGGATCGAACATGCGTACTTCTGGCTCGGCAAAGTCGCTGGCATTTTTTATTCGCTCTAAGGTGTTTTTAGCCGCGGCTTCAAACTCTGCGGTATTGGGCTCTGCTTTTGTTTTTGTTTTGGGTTTTTCATTACTAAATGTTGTATTTGTTGTTTTAGCTACGGTTTCTGGCTCGCTAGTACTTGCTTGTGGTTTTGCCAGCGCGGCATCAATTTGCTGCATTGAAACAGATTCTGCCGCAATTTGTGCTGTTGTCGTATTTTGCGTATTTACGGCGCTAGGGCTTGGCTTAGCTGCCGATTTAACTACTGATTTAACTGCTGGTTTAACTACTGGTTTAGGAGCGGGTGTGGTAACAGCTGGGCTCGTTGGCAGTACTGTTGCCACCTCAGAATTACTTTGTTTAGAGCGGCGCATACGTACTAAAACCATTACCCCAATAAGTACTATTAGCAATAATAATAAGCTAGGTAGCAGTAGTGAAGCGGCGCTTTCGGTATTTGGTTTTGATACTGGCGTAGGTTTTATATTTGCCGGCTTTTGTGCTGCTGCGATGGGCTCTGCGCTTATTTCTGTCGTGTTTGTCTGTGTACTTTTAGCTGCCGGATTTTTTATATCAGTGCTTTTTACATCAGTACTTTTTATATCTGAGCTTTTTACATTAGTAACGGGTTCATCAGTTGTTACTTGGCTTGTTTGACTAGGGCTTGCTTGTAACTCGGTATTAATACTCGCGGTATTGTCTGCCTCAGAGTGTGTTTTTAAAGGCTCAACAATAGGCGCTTTAACCGGCTCAGTAATAGGCTCGGGCAGTGCCTTCTGCGGCTCTGGATCATTAACAATAGCATGTGGCTTAGGTTTTGGCTGAGTTGGTGTTACTACCGGCTTATTGCAATTTTTATTATAGTCGCGCGCGGCATTGCGGTAGCTGCGGCCCGTTTTGTTATTACTGTGCTGCTGCATTTCTTGTTTTATAAGTATGCACATAGCTTGGTTATAGGCTGCGCTATTAAAGCTATAAAATAGGGCAACACAAAGGGTCAGGCGTGTGAGTATTTTTATCATAAAGTTCAGTAGCGCTTAAGCATCAATAGTTTGATTTTAAGCGCTAATTTAAAATATATCTACTGTGGGCTACTCAATTACCATTAGGCTGCGATATTCGTCGTAGGCAAATTGATCGGTCATGCCGCTTATATAATCTTGAATTAACCGACAGCGGTAATAAAACTCATAGGCGGTAAAGTGATCAGGCTCTTCTTGCATTGCATCTATGGCGTGCTGATAGCTGTTTAAGTGCTTTTTAGAAAGCTTTTTAACCAGTCGCGATTCTATTAATAAGCGTGAATCGCCATTGAGCGCTCGTTTAAAATCGTCACTGCTTAATAATAGCAGTGGTTTGTAACAATCGAGCAGGCCGTTAATAATGCGGTAGCCTTGTAGTTCGAGTTTTTCTACTTCTTTGTTTGAAAATACATATTCAAGCGCCACTTGTTTAAGGGTTATGGTGAGTGCGTGTAAATAGCTGCGATCCTCAAGTAGTGCTTGGTTAAAATCGCCATGATAAATGGGTTCTATGTGTTTAATAAAGCGTTTAGCCGCATGATTAACTAACGGATGCAGCAGCGCTACGCGTAAGTATATAAAAAATTCACTATTAAAATTATAAGGTTGTGCGTTGGCACGCTCAAGTGCGTAGTCTACGGCTTTATTTACAAAGTCTTGATGCTGGCTGTCGTCTATAGTGAGGTTTATAAGTACTTTTGTATAATGACTTTTAAGCTTTTGGCATAATAGCTCGGTGCTTATTATGTCTTTTTCTACGGCGTCTTCTATATCGGCTAGGCAATAGGAAATATCATCGGCGGCTTCCATAATATAACTTGCAGGGTGACGGCAATACGGCTGAATTTCAAGCGCAGTTTGCAGTGCCTCTACAAAGTTTTTTTCGCTGTAGTAGTAACCGACCTTTTTCATTAAATAGTTTTTGTTTTGTGGTATCTCTTTTTTGTCGAGCCCGGCAGGGCGGGTATATTTTAAAATACCGGCACTTTGGCTGTAGGTTAAATTAAGTAATTGTAATGAGTGAATAATACGTATGCCTTGGGCATTGCCTTCAAAGCTGCAAATGTCGTGTGCTAGGCTTTTAAAAACAACCCCAATACCAGAGTTAGGCTGTTTACAGCGCTCGGGGGTTACACTTGCTAAATTATTATTAAACCAATGGTTTATGGCGGCTTCACCAAAGTGACCAAACGGCGGATTGCCTATATCGTGCATTAGGCAGGCCATTTCAACTAGGCTTTCTAACGGCCGCTCTAGCTCGGTGAGTCCGTAGTCTTGCAGCTGCTGATAACTTAGTGATGCAAAAATACGTTGTACTATAAAGCGCCCTACTTGTTGTACTTCTAACGAGTGAGTAAGGCGAGAACGTACCGCGGCGTTGCGCTCTAGTGGAAACACTTGGGTTTTTTGTTGTAGGCGACGAATAGCGGCGCTGTTTATAATTCGGCCCCGATCGCTCTCTAGTGCCATTTGTAAGTTAGCGGTAGTGCGATACATACGTGCGGGGGTTATTTTTTTACTAAAATCGATCATCATCTTGTCCTTTTTTAAGCTGATGACAGGCATAGTTTTAGCGCATCGTCATATGTTTTTCATTAATTTGCTTTAATCTATCAGTTTGTATCTTAAATTAATATATTGCTTTAAGATCGAATTACAAAGCAGGTTTTTAGATGTCAGGTAAAGGTTAGCCAAGTGCGGTGATTGTAAGTAGGCGGGAGTTTACTTCGCGCTGTTACTTTGTAGGCGCACAGCTTGCTGGCGCGAAAAGCGTAGCTTTTAATTTTTAGCGCTTTGGTAGAGATGAGCCAAACGTGCTCATTTGCACACATATTTTATAAATAAACGTTATGTTAAACAGGGTATTAAAATGAAACAGTGGATTGTAAAGGCAATATCGGTTTGCCTTTTATTAGGGATGAGTAATGCGTTTGCCGCAAAAGAGCAAACGGTAGTACTTATATCAATTGATGGTATGCGCTGGGATTATATAGAAAAACATGGTGCGCCTAATTTAAAAGCAATGGGTGATCGCGGTGTAAGAGCACAAAAGTTGATTCCGGTTTATCCTACCAAAACGTTTCCTAACCATCTTTCAATTATTACCGGCTTACTCCCTGTTAATCATGGCATTGTTGACAATAGATTTTGTGATAAAGCCCGTAATAATGAATGCTATAGCATGGGCAAAGGCTTTACCGATAGTACTTGGGTTAGCGGTACGCCGTTGTGGAACTTGGCTAAAATGCAGGGACTTAAATCGGCAGTTTATTTTTGGCCTGAGTCGGATGCGCGTTTTAACGGCATGACCCCTGACTACTATTTTCATTACTCGCAGCATAGTGACTATCAAGACCGGGTTGATCAAATAGTGCAGTGGTTAAGTTTACCTAAAGCGCAGCGCCCACGTTTTGTTGCAGGTTATTTTTCATTGGTAGATAGCATGGGGCATAAATATGGGCCCGATGCGATGCAAACGCGCGATGCAGTTAAACAACTCGATGAGTTAATGGGGCAATTACAAGCGCGTTTAAGCAAATTAGATCAAGAAGTAAACTTAGTGATAGTGTCGGATCATGGTATGGCGCAGCTTGATCCAGCTAAAAGTATATTAGTTAGTAGTTTACCTAAAGATGACAACTTTTTAGTAAAAAATACCGGCCCGCGGTTACTTATTTATACAAAACCTGAGGCGGTTAATGCCGATATTGAGGACTATAAAGCGCGTTTACAACAAGCAGCTAAAGGGCGTTATACGGTATTAACGGCTGAGCAGTTAGCGGGCTATCATTATAATAAAGGCACCCGTGTAGGCGATATTGTAGTGCAAACAACGGCACCAGCAATATTTGCTAGTTCAGAAAAAGCAGGCCCTATAGGCACCCACGGTTATGCTTATACCGATGATATGGCAGCAACCTTTTTAGCTGTTGGCCCTGCGTTTAAAAAGGGTATGAGTATTGAGCAAGTTAATAACTTAGATATTTATCCGGTATTGGCAAAAATAATGGGGCTAAAGCTACTTAGTAAAACCGACGGCGACGGTAAAAGCTTAATGCCCGCTGTGCAGCGAAAAATGATAGTGCATTAATCTGTAGTCTAAAAAATAACAGCTTAGGCTGTAAACTACATAATACCTAAGCGGCTAATTAGCCGCTTTTTTATGCCTGTAAACTGACATGACTATTTTTCACTCAAATTAGACCTCTTGCTAATTGCAAAGTATTTAACTGCCACGTATGTTAAAAATATAACAATAATAAATAGAGAAACTTATGGCAGGGATTGATCAGTTAGTTAGCCGTGTAATGGCAGGGTTGGTGGCCGTTATTATTGGCTTTACCAGCTCAGTAGCACTGATTTACCAGGTGGTTATTGTGCTTGGTGGCACGCCTGAGTTAGTAGCCAGCTGGATTTTAATGCTGGGCTTAGTAATGGGCAGCACCTCTATTATTTTATCGTATTATTATAAAGTGCCTATATTAATTGCGTGGTCGACTACAGGGGCTGCACTGCTAATTTCTACCGCCGATGGCTATAACCTAAATGAGGCCGTAGGGGCATTTATGCTCTGTGCACTATTGGTATTTTTATCGGGAATGACGGGCTGGTTTGAAAAAGTTATGAACCGTATTCCCAGTGAGCTTGCCTGTGCCATGCTTGCGGGCGTATTAGTTACTTTTGGCATTGACGTATTTAACTTTATGAACGAATTACCGTTAATGATTGGCTTAATGGTATTAGTTTACTGCATAGGTAAACGTTACTTTGCACGTTTTACTATGTTAAGTGTACTAATAACCGGCGTATTACTGGCGTGGAATATGGGCCATATTGATACCAGCAACTTGCAATGGCAAGCTAGTAGTTTTGCTTATATAGCCCCAAGTTTTAACTTTCAGGCATTTATTAGTATTAGTATTCCTTTATATATAGTAACCATGACCTCACAAAATTTACCCGGTATTGCAGTACTAAAAGCCCATAATTATAAAGCGCCAATTTCGGCGTCACTTAATGTAACGGGTTTTATTAATTTAGTAACAGCGCCATTTGGCACCTATTCAATTAATTTAGCTGCCATAACAGCCGCCATTTGTATGAGTGAAGATGCAGATAAAAATCCCGATAAACGTTATTGGGCGAGCATAGCCGGTGGCGTTTTTTATATTATTATGGCGCTGTGCGCAGCAACATTAGTAGCCGTAGTGGCCAGCTTACCGCAAGCATTAATTTTAGCTTTAGCGGGCATTGCATTATTTGGCACTATTGCTTCAAGCCTGCAGCAAGCACTGCATAGCTCACAATATAGCGAAGCCGCCATAATTACATTTTTAGTCACTGCGTCAGATTTAACCCTGTGGTCGGTAGGCTCTGCCTGCTGGGGAATTATAGCAGGCGTATTAACGTTATTTATTATCCGTAAGGGTTAAAAGTAGGTTGTAGGGAAGCGATTAGGCGCTAGGTTTTAGGCGTATAAAAATTAAAAAGCTCACCACTGGGTGCTACTCCTTTGTGGTGAATTTTCACTTTTACCCGTGCACAAGGCACTAAGCAGACAAAAGGTTTTTTACTAAAGGTGCGATTAAGCTACAGCAAACCGATCTTAGTCAGTTAATACCTAAAGCCTGATACCTAAACCTGCTCTTTTACTGCCTTTAAAGCATTGGTTTTAATATATCAAACATAGCGTCTATGTGATCGTCTCGCTCGTTTAGTGCAGCAATGTAACGGTATTTTTCACCGCCGGCATGTTCAAAAATTTCACGGTTTTCGCCCTCTAACTCCTCGAGGGTTTCTAAGCAGTCAGCACTAAACGCGGGGCTAATTATGGCAATATCTTTAATGCCTTGTGCAGGAAAGCTTTCAAGGGTAGCGTCGGTATAAGGCTTTAACCATTCTGCTTTACCAAAGCGGCTTTGAAAGGTACTTATTACTTGGTCTTTATCAAGGCCAAGCTTTTCGATTACTAAACGTGTGGTTTGTAGGCATAAACAGTGATACGGATCGCCTCGTTCTAAAAATAGTTTAGGCATACCATGGTACGAAAAAACGAGTTTTTGTGGCATACCATTGGCTGCTAAATCTTCGCTAATACTATTAGCTAACGACTCTATGTAACGCGTATTTTTGTGATAGCCGTTTATAAAATGCAGCTCAGGAACCCAGCGCCATTTACGCAGCACGTTTGATACCGCGTCAAAGGTTGAGCCCGTAGTTGGGCTTGAGTATTGTGGGTATAACGGTAATACAATTATGCGCGTAAGGCCTTTATCGCGAAGTTGTTCCAACCCAGCTTCAATTGAAGGATTGCCGTAACGCATAGCCATAACCACTTCGGTATTGGTATAGCCATGCTCTTTTAATAGCGCATTTAATTTTAGGCTTTGCTGGCGAGTAATATGGGTAAGTGGTGAGCCGTTTTCGGTCCATATACTTTCATAAAGCTTGGCAGAGCGTTTTGGGCGAATACGTAAAATAATACCATGGAGAATAATCATCCATACAAAACGTGGTATTTCTACAATACGTGGATCTGATAAAAACTCACGTAAATAAGTACGCAAAGCACTTGCTGTTGGCGCATCAGGGCTGCCTAAGTTGGTGAGTAATATGCCTGTTTTTTGATTGAAACGCCCATCATGGGGATTATCGGTAACGGCAGAAAATCGCGACACGTTATGCTCCTTCAAGCAAAATATTCAGAAATAACTATTAAGGCATAGTGTAACGAAAAAAAGCACTGTTTAGATCAATCATTTAGTTGTTTTAATTATAATTTTAAAAAATCAGCACGATTAGATACTTTGAGGTTATTACTTTTTATATAAAAACTAAAAAACCTGCCACTTTAGTGCACTGTAAACACCAGGTTACAGACTGTAAAGCTAAGTAACCATGGTTTGGCTGTAAAATGAGCAGTCAGTGAGTTGAAGGCCAGTGTAAATAATACGTTAACTTTTTGATATTTAAAATAAAATGCCGAATTGCTGGTATTTTAACCTATTAAAGGTGTTAATTTTCTATTTTAGAAGTTATTTGCATACATAGACTAATTATTTATGCGTTTTAGTATCTTTTTATTTATATATGTTGCTAGGATGTTGGCAGCAAGGTTTGTATGTAACAGCCTTTCATAAATTATAAGAACACACAAAACAGGGTCGTCACTATGTCAACATATCGTTTAAACACACTCGCTGTTGCCGTTGCTTTTGCTTTTAGTGCACCAAGCATTGTTAACGCACAAGAAGCACCGGTTAAAGCTGTAAAAAATATTGAGCAAATATCAGTATTAGGATCACGCGTATCTAATCGTACTTCTACTGAATCCTCATCTCCTATTGATTTAATTGACGCGGACGATCTAAATAAAGGTGGCTTTACCGAACTTGGGCAAAGCTTACAAGCAACCGCACCTTCATTTAACTTTTCGCGTACGCAAGTATCTGACGGCTCTGATTTATTTAGACCTGCCACTTTACGTGGTTTACAGCCAGATCAAACACTAGTATTAATAAATGGTAAGCGCCGTCATAATCAAGCCATTTTTGGTTTAACAAGTACGGTTGGTGGTGGTTCAGCAGGCACCGATATGAATGCGATTCCGTTAGTTGCTTTAAAAGGTGTTGAAGTACTGCGTGATGGTGCTGCAGCACAGTATGGCTCTGATGCTATTGCAGGGGTTATTAACTTATCGCTTAACAATTCAACTGGCGTTACTACAGGTTATGTACAATATAGCGAAACCGGCGAAGGCGATGGCGAAACAGTATCGGTTGGCTTAAACCGCGGTTTTGATTTAGGCAGCGAAGGTGGGTTCATTAACCTATCACTTGAGCACCGTGATGCCGAGGGTACGAACCGTGCAGAGCGCGATATTGGCGGTTCACTCGATATAGCACCTGGTACGCTTTCTAAAGATGTACGCTGGAGCCAAGGTAATGCAGAGAGCGAATTTACCTCATTATTTTATAATATGGCACTGCCCGTTGGTGGCGATAATGAACTTTACTCATTTGGTGGCTATTCTGAACGTACCGCTTTAGGTAATGGTTTTTACCGAAACTTTAATGAAGCTGGCAAAAACGTAACTCAAGTATACGCAGATGGTTTTTTACCGCAGATTTTTAACGAAGCACAAGATATTTCACTTGCGCTTGGACTTAAAGGCGAAATTAATACCGACTGGGGATACGATGTATCGGCGGTGTATGGTGAAAACCAATACGACTTTACTTCACGTAACAGCATTAATGCCTCGTATGCGGCAGAGTATGTTGCTAATAACCCAAATGCGAGTGACGCTGATATAGCGGCTAATGCGGGCCCAAGTGGTGGGTATTCAGGTGGTTTCCGTTTTGATCAAACTACAGTTAATGCCGACATTAATGGCATTATAGATATTGGTCGTAGTGAGCCTCTTTATTTGTCGTTTGGCGCAGAGTACCGTAAAGAAAATTACGAAATAGTCCCAGGGGAAGAAGCTTCTTATGCGTGTGGTTTAGCTAATATGGATACCTCGTATCCGTCAGTTAACGATGCTAATCAATTTGCAGAGTGTGGTTTTCAAGCTTATAACGGTTTGCGCCCTGAAGCGTCAAATTCACAAAGCCGCGACAGTTATGCATTTTATGTAGATGCTGAAACCATGATCACCGATGCATGGAACGTAAGTGGTGCACTGCGCTACGAAGACTTCTCGGATGCAGGCGATGATTTAATTGGTAAATTAGCAACGCGTTATGAGTTTAATGATGACTTTGCCGTGCGCGCTGCTGCATCTACAGGCTTTAGAGCACCGTCGTTACAACAAAGTGGCTATACAGCGTTTACCACTAACTTAGGCTCAGACGGCACGTTAAGCCAATCGTTTACAGCAACCACAGGTTCGGCATTTCCTTCTGCTTTAGGGGTTAATAGTTTAGAGCTAGAAACATCTAAAAACTTAAGCGCAGGCTTTGTTTATGATGTAACCAGCGAGCTTTCGTTAACGGTTGATTTTTACCACGTAGAAATTAAAGACCGTATAACGCTAGGTAGTTTATTATCAGCAGATGATGTGGCATTTAGTGCAGAGGCAGTTGCTGCATTACAAGCAACCGGTGCAGTGCAAGCAAACTATTTCTCAAATTCTTTAGATTCAACTACGCAAGGTGTTGATATTATTGCATCTTACCGTACTGAATTGGACGGTGGTAACTTAGGTATTACTTTTGCGGGTAACCTAAACGAAACTAAAATTGATAATGTAAATGCAGCACCCGGTATTCCAAAAAATGTCGCGCTTGATGATATACAAAGCAGCTTTTTAACGGACGGCCAACCAGGTGAGCGTGGTACGTTAACCTTTGATTATGAGCGCGATGCTTATAGTTCAATGATACGCTTTAACTACTTTGGCGAAACCGATGTTAAATACTTTGCTAACGACCATATTTCGTTACCTGGGTTTTTATCACCTACGGGTTCGTTTAAGCCTACCAGCACGGTTGAGTCAGCAGTATTGGTTGATTTAAACGTGACTTACCAAATTAACGATACGTTTGCTGTATCGGTTGGTGCTGATAACGTATTTGACGAAACGCCAGATGAATTAGGTGATGATGAAGTACTTAACTTTATCTCTAATGGCGGATTTAAATACCCATTACGTGCCGTACCTTATGGTTTTGATGGCCGTAGCTACTATGCAAAATTAAGCTTTAGCTTTTAATATTTAATAGCAGCTAAACAGTAACAAGCGCAGTTATTTACTGCGCTTTTTTTTGCCTTAATTTTATACAAATGAGGGCTGTGAAATAGGAGGAAAAGGGGGTGTGACATATTTTTTAAATGGCGCTTTAAATCACTTGCAAGCTTGTAAATTAAGCATACAATCGCCATATATAAGTAACCTGAACTTTGGATAATAAATATATCTCAAGCAGCTACTTTCAGCGCTAACTGCGTTGAATTTACTTGCAATAGGCCAGCTATTGACGCGTAAATTCGCCTTGTTTTCACTGAAAATCTCTGGCTAGAGAAAATAAATTTAAATATAACTATGATTTAGTACGTTAGTAAATCTCTTAACCAGAGTTCAGGTTAAGTAACATACAATCTATTTTATAATTAGTTGGTTTATAGGAAAAATGATGACTAAAAAATCGAAAACAAAAACGGCCACTAACAGCGCCGTAGATACTGGCCGCGGTGTTATAAAGCACAATGCGTTGGCTGCACTAGTTACCTCTAAAGTGTTTAAACCACAAGTGGTTAAAGCTAAAAAAGGTAAAGGCTCTTTTAAGCGCAGCAACAAACATGCAGGACAAGAGTCCTATTTAATCGCCGCTTAAATAGCTGTGATCAAATAGGGCTTTTGCTAATGCTTTTAGTTATTTGGTACTAGCTTAACTTATTACTTTCGCCTCGCACCTGTTGCTAACAGTGCAATGTAAACTTCCACCTTCAGCTAGCCACCGCGCTTGGCTAGTCTCTACCTGAAACTTAATGCCTGAGCGCTATTTTATTCTAGCCTCGTTACTTTGATTTTAATTTTACCGGCGTTAGCGCCATAAAATCGGCTTAAGTCGTTGGCAAATGGGGTAAATTCACCTGATTGCACCATTTTAACATCTGCGCCGTCGGCTATTGCAAATAAGTTCTTGTCACTTTTATTAATAGCGCCAATTAACGAAAACCACTGTGCATTTGGTAGTCGTCTAAATGGCTCGAGCAATGCCATAGAGATTTCTTTTACGCCAAGTTGCACGTCATCGCGGTGCCAGCCAAGCGCAGTACATTTTATACCGTCGTCGAACCAATACTGATCAGGGTAAGGGGTAAAGCGATACGTTGCGCCTTGCTCTAGCATTAAACCAGTGGCGTTGTAGGCTTCGCTGGCAAATACCACCACATCTTGGCTTTGCTTTACTGCCAGTACGCTCATATTTTGGTTAGCAAGCATAATATGTGCACTTAACCCGGTAAAACTAAGTTGGGTATTATCGTTATAGATTATTTTATAAGGCAGGTTTTTAAGTGACTCTGGGCGGTAACTGGTGAGTTTGTTAATGCGTTCGGCCACGCTGTGGTGCACTAATGGCTCAAGGGGACTTGGTTCGTTATCTATCAGTACATAGCATTCTCTATCTACTAGTTTAAAAAATGGGTTAAACCAAAAATAATTTTGCTGATGGCTTAATGCCAACGGGTCGGGTGTAATTGTTATATCGTCTTGCGCGATTACTTTATTGTTAGGAAGTAAGGCTGCATAGTCAATATCGTGACTGGTTAAAAAGGTGATATTTAACGGCTGCGAGATTAACCACTCTATTGCATAGCGCAAGCAAATATCGGCTAAACCATCGCGATAGTAACCGCCACCAATATCAGAATGCGCACCAGCAAACCACAATTCGGTAATGTTGCTTTGTTGGTTCATTAGTGTGGGTTCAAACGCGCGACGCTTTTCATCCAGGGCTACAAAATGTAAGGCTTGAGTAACATTACTTGCTATGGTGTGGTTTTCAAAAATTACATGCTCTGCGCCACGGGTCGCTTTGGTTATTTTTGATAAACCAATAGAGGCAATAGTGTCAAATACACACAGGTATACTTGCTCACTTATTAATGGTTCTAATAATTTTGCTAAGCGCCTAGCGAGTGCAGCGCCTCGGCTAAAACCAGTTAATAAGACAATGTCGCCTAGCTTATAATGGCTTTTAAAATCACTTAGGGCTTGTTTTAAAATGCTAGCTACATCGTCGTTACGTGGTGCGAGTGTTTGATTTAAAAAACGTTTTAAGCGGCTGCCTTTAGTACCAATACCTTGATAATAAAAACTAAGTTGATTGGTTAATTTAGTATTAGGAGAGTTATTAAGTTGTCCGCCAGCGAGTAAGTGTAGTTTAAGAATATTAGAAATACTGCTGTCTTCTTTAAAATGATCAGCACTAAACTGCTCGGCGTCTCTAGGCTCAGCACCGGTGCCATCAAAGTTAAAAATGAGTGTTTTAGCCGTCATTGCATATTACCTCCTAAGCTTTTTTACTTTATACCCAAAGCAAGCCTTTGAAATGCTGAACTTTGCATTTTGAGATGGTTTGGATATATAACGTAAAAGTGTTAAATATTAATGACAGCGGTAATAAATTCACCGCTGTGGTGTTTAAACTCTGCAAAACTTTAATGTAACTTCATTTTAGGGCGTACCACGCGCAGTATTTTTTCGCTGATCCACAAGGCAAAGGTTTTTGCACTGCCGTGAATGGCGCGTTGATGCATGCGATAGAGCGAAATATACATAAAGCGGGCAATTTTACCTTCAATAAAAAAGCTATTACTGGTGAGATTACCCATTAAATTACCAACTGTACTGTAGCGAGACAGATTAACTAAAGAGCCGTGATCGCTGTACTTAAAGCCACTCAATGGTTGCTGTTTTAATGTGGCTATAAGATTTTTTTCAACACATTGCGCCATTTGATGCGCCGATTGCGCCCGCGGTGGCACTTGTTTGCCGTCGGCTTGGGTAAAGGCGCAGCAATCGCCCAATACAAAAATGCTGTCATCAACCGTGCTTTGTAAAAATTGGTTTACTTGAATTTGATTGCTGCGAGTGAGCTCAAAAATACCTAGGTCTTTAATAAAATCAGGAGCTTTTACTCCTGCAGCCCAAAGCATAATATCGGCATTAATGTGCTCATTGTCTTTGGTAATGAAGCCGTGCTCGGTGGCCTCTTTTACTTGCGTTTGTTCGCGTACATTAACCCCTAATTTTAGCAGCTCGCGCTTGGCACTAACGGCAATGCGCTCGGGCAGTGCGGGTAAAATACGTGGCCCGGCTTCAATTAAATGAATATGTAAACGTTTGGACGACATATTAGTTAAGCCGTATAGCTTTAATAACTCAGAAACATGATACAACTCAGCCGAGAGTTCTACACCGGTTGCGCCGCCGCCCACAATGGCAATGTTTAAAGATTGTTGTTGATTGTCGTCTTGGTGCAGGCGGGTAAAACTGTCGAGTAACGAATGCTGAAAGCGCTCTGCTTGCTGATTAGAATCTAAAAAATAGCAATGCTCTTTTATACCAGGGGTATTAAAGTCGTTACTTACGCTGCCTATGGCAATAACAAGATGGTCGTAGCGCACGTTGCGCTCGGGTAAAATAGTGTGGCCTAATTCGTCATAAAGTGGTGCGAGGGTAATAGTTTTATTGCTTTGGTCAATATTACAAAATGTACCAAGCTGAAAGCGATAATGATGTTTAGCAGCATGAGCGCTGTACACTACGCCATCTAAATCTGGGTCAATAGAACCGGTCGCTACTTCGTGCAGTAACGGCTTCCATATGTGGGTGCGGTTTTTATCTATGAGTAGTATGTCTGCGTGTTTTTTCTTTCCTAGTTTATGTCCTAGTTGGGTTGCAAGCTCTAATCCGCCAGCCCCACCGCCAATAACGACGACTTTAGGTGTGGTAATATTCATAACGCTGCCTTTAAAAATAATATACCCAAATAATCTATGTAGAATTATTTTTTTGAGGTTACTTGGGTATGAATCAAGTTATTTTGGCAAAGGCTAAACTCGTTATTGATATGGCTATATTCTGCGCCTAAATAAAGGATGTGTCAGCAAAAAATAATGAATAAGTTATACTCACACTTTTAAAGCTAAATAGTGTGTATTTTTATACTTACTTAGGTTTTACCGTGTAGGAATATTTTTCCTTTTGAGGGAAATATTTAAACAGGATATTTTATGACCCCTTCATTAATTCAATCACTTGAGCAACACTTTGGCTTTAATCAGTTTAGAGGCGGGCAGCAGCAAACCATAGAGCAGTTGTTAAATGGGCAATCGTCGTTGGCTATATTTCCCACCGGCTCGGGTAAGTCTTTGTGTTATCAATTAACCGCGTTGCATTTACCACATTTAACCTTAGTGGTGTCGCCATTATTGGCATTGATGAAAGATCAAATTAGCTTTTTAAACAGCAAAGGTATTTATGCTGCCAGCCTTGATTCGAGCCAAGACCAAATGCAAAGCAGCACAGTAATGAACGATGTTCGCAGCGGTAAAGTTAAAGTGTTAATGGTGTCGGTTGAACGCTTTAAGAACGAGCGTTTTAGAGAGTTTATTAATCAAATAGCAGTGTCTATGTTGGTTGTTGACGAAGCGCACTGTATTTCTGAGTGGGGACACAACTTTAGACCCGACTACTTAAAACTACCACGCTACCGTGAAGAGCTTAATATTCCGCTGGTATTATTATTAACCGCCACCGCGACTAAAAAAGTAAAGCGCGATATGGCCGAGCGCTTTGCCATTGCCCCAGAATGCATTGTACAAACCGGTTTTTACCGCGCTAATTTAGACTTAAGTGTGCTGAGTGTAAAAACGGCGGATAAAAATACCGAGCTTGCTAACATTATTAGCGCACAAAATGGCCCAGGTATTGTGTATGTTACCTTGCAGCAAAGTGCCGAACAAGTGGCTAATATGCTAAGCAATCAAGGGCTGCAAGCGGTGGCGTATCATGCTGGGCTTGAAGATACACTTAGATGGCAAATTCAAGATGACTTTATGGGTGGTAAAATTAATGTAGTAGTGGCTACGATTGCTTTTGGAATGGGCGTAGATAAAGCCGATATTCGCTTTGTTATTCATTACGACTTACCTAAATCGATTGAAAACTACAGCCAAGAAATAGGCCGAGCAGGGCGCGATGGTAACCCGTCACAGTGTTTTACCTTAGCCAACCTTGATGGGTTAAATACAGTAGAGAACTTTGTGTATGGCGACACCCCAGAGCTAAGCGGTATTGAGCATGTAATTAACGATATTCGCCAGCACCACAGCTCGCAGCAGCAATGGGAAATGCAAGAATATAGCCTTTCAAGCGACAGTAATATTAGGCAACTTGCGCTTAAAACTTTGTTAGTACAGCTAGAAATACAAGGTGCAATTACGCCGCAATACGCTTACTACGCCGATTTTAAATATAAGTTTTTGGTTGATAAAAACGAGTTGCTAGGCCAGTTTGATGAGCAGCGCCAAGCATTTTTAACGCAAATATTTAGCCATACCGATTTTAAAAAAGTATGGGGCACGCTTAATTTTGATAGCCTGACACAAGCCGGGCAAGTCGATCGAAAACGAGTGGTTGCGGCGCTTGACTACTTAGCCGAAAAACAGCTTATTACCCTAGAAACCAAACGTATTACCCAAGTGTATAAAGTGCATAGTGAGGTGATAAACAACCCTGAACTTGCGCAGCAACTGCATGATTATTTTACCGATAAAGAACAAGCCGAAATAAAACGTATAGCTGCATTGGTACGCTTTTTTGAGTTGCAAAGCTGTTTAAGCTACAACCTTGCCCGTTATTTTGACGATCAAAATGCGCCCCAGCAATGCGGCCATTGCTCAGTATGCAGAGGCCACAGTGTTAAGCTTGAATATTCAGTGCAAGCAGATGTTGTTGATGAGAGTGTAATTTATCAAAAAGTAGATGAGTTTTTACAGCACCTAGCCAGTAAAGGCATTAATAACGTAGGTATAGAAACCCAATGTCGCTTTTTAGCGGGCATGAGCGTGCCTTTATTTGCACGCAATAAAGTGCGCCAATTGAGTGGTTTTGCGCTGTGTGAAGCGATGCGCTACAGTGATATTAAAGCGAAATTACTGGCGCGTCAGCTAGCATAATATTAGCTAAATTTAACCTAGTTAGCCTTTAAAATAGCCCCTAGAGATAGATTTACTCTGCCGATTTGAGCTTAGTTGGTGTATCCTAGTGGCTTACTTTATTTTATTAAGCCACTATGCCTCAAATTGTTATTCCGGTTAAAAACCTCACCACCACCCCAGAGCCTGTTACGTGTGCTAATTGCCAAGCCTGTTGCTGCCAATTAGAAGTACGCATAGTGACAGATACCGGTGTGCCATTTCATTATATTGAATACGATAAATGGGGCAGCGAAGTAATGAAACGTGCCGATGATGGCTGGTGCCAAGCCCTCGATCGCAACACACTCATGTGTTCTATTTACGAAAACCGCCCGTTAGTGTGTCGCGAATTTGAAATGGCGTCGGATGAGTGTATTACCGAGCGCGAGCTAGGCGGAATTTAAATTATTACAGCAAACGTAAAAAGGGCCCAAGGCCCTTTTTAAATGTGTACTAATTTAATGTAATTGGTATAACTATAAAACTAATAGCAGCCGATTATTAATCGTATTTAGCTTCAAGCTCTTGTGCGGTATGAAATTTTTCATGGCTTTGTAATTGCTCATCGTACTTAACTAGGTTTTTAAAGTGCGCTAGTTGACCTGAGTTTTTAACAATTTCGACAATAAACGACATCATAAAATCGGCGCCGGTTAGGGTATCGCCTACTAAGTAACGTTTGCCTGCTAGGCGATCGTTAAAGTAGCTTATTACTTTAGCTGTTTCGGCGTCGGCGTAACCTTCTAAAAACTGGGTTTTAGCGCCATCTTTTAATACAAACATTTTAAGCAGCAGCGGTAAAATAGCTGAGCTTTCGGCAAAGTGTAGCCATTGCTGATAATCAACATAATCGCTAGTGCCTGCTTTAGGCGCAAACTTTCCGTTACCGTATTTAGTAATGAGGTAATCGGTAATTGCGCCCGACTCGGCAACAATAATCCCATCATCTTCTATCACCGGCGACTTACCAAGCTGATGAATATGTTTAAGTTCATCTGGGGCTAAAAAAGTGTCTTTATTACGTTGGTAAGCAACTATTTCATAATCTACGGCTAATTCTTCTAGTAACCAGATAATACGTTTTGAGCGTGATTTATTTAAATGATGTAGCTTGATCATAGTAATCCTTGTTGCGTTGCTACTTTATATAGACAGCAACGCATTAAATTTAAAGTGGGCTGTTAATTTTAACTACGGTTTTGCCGAAGTTTTTTCCGCTGATCATATCGTTAAAGGCAGTAATGGTATTTTCGATGCCTTCTACCATATGTTCGCGGTATTGAATTTTTCCATCTTGTAGCCATTGCTGCATAGCGGTTGCAAACTCATCATAACGATGGCCATAATCGTCAAAAATAATAAAGCCTTGCATTTTAATACGCTTAGAGAGAATTTGCCCCATTAGCATACCCAAACGATCAGGGCCTTCTGGTAAGCTAGTTGCGTTATACTGCGACACTAAACCACACACAGGTACGCGTGCTGATGTATTGAGAAGTGGCAATACGGCGTCGAATACCTTACCGCCCACATTTTCATAATAAACATCAATACCGTTATCACAGGCTTGTTCAAGTTGCTGTGCAAAATCATCTGCTTTGTGATCAATACAGGCATCAAAACCTAATACTTCTACTGCGTGCTTACATTTTTCACTGCCACCGGCAACGCCGACGACTCTACAGCCTTTAATTTTTGCAATTTGGCCAACGGTAGCGCCCACAGGGCCTGTTGCTGCAGCAACGACCACGGTTTCACCTGCTTTAGGTGCACCAATATCAAGTAATCCCATATAAGCGGTAAAGCCCGGCATTCCCATAATACCTAGTGCATACGAAGGATTAGCAGGCTCTTTGCCTAATTGCATTAACCCTTCGCCGTTGCTAATAGCGTAGTCTTGCCAGCCAGTGTAAGCCAATACCCATTCGCCTTCGCTAAAGGAGTCGTTTTTAGACTCTTGAACTTGGCATACAGTTGCCCCAACCATCACGTCGCCAACATTTACTGGGTCGGCATACGATTTAGCGTCGCTCATGCGGCCACGCATGTAAGGGTCAAGGGATAAGTAAATGGTACGCAGTAATACTTCACCATTTTTTAATGGCGGCAGCTCTAGTGTTTTTAATGCAAAGTTTTCATCGGTAGGAGCACCGTGTGGGCGTGATGCTAACGTGAGTTGTCGACTGGTTACTGACATATAAAATCTCCAATAGATGAGTGAACTACTTTGATCTGAATGTTTTAGTTTGTGTTTAAAGCAAAGTTGAAACTAAACAATAATGCGCAGATAAGTAGTAAGAAACCTGAGCTCCGGATAATAAACTTATCTCAAGCAGCTATTTTCAGCGCTAACTGCGTTGAATTTACTTGCAATAGGCCAGCTATTGACGCGTAAATTCGCCTTGTTTTCACTGAAAACCTCTGGCTAGAGAAAATAAAAATCAAATATAACGATGATTCAATACGTTAGTAAATCTCTTAACCAGAGCTCAGGTTAAGTATGTATATCTTAATACAGGAGTTTTGGGCACACGGTTAAAAAATCAACCCCAAGGTGTGAGTATTTACTCTAAGGTGAGTTTATAAGTGGATTAACTGATTTTTATAGCGCTATAACTTTTATTTAAACTATTCTAAAATGAATGCTATTAACTCAACAACAATAGATGCGAAATTATTATGCACCCACACATTAGTAAGCTTTATAACAGTGCGTTAAAGCCAAGCCGATTAATTATAGGCCTAATGAGTGGTACCTCGTTAGATGGACTTGATGTTGCCTTATGTAAAATAACTGCCGCGGGTGTGCATACCCAAATTGAGGTTTTAAAGTTTACTACGGTTGATTATAGCGATGATTATAAAACAAAAATAAAGCAGGTATTTGCCAAGCGTGAATGCAACTTAGAATACCTTACGTTACTGCACCCTTGGGTTGGTAAATTACATGGCGACATGGTTAATCAGTGTTTAAACAGCTGGCAGGTAAACCCAGCCAATATAGATGTAATAGCCAGCCACGGACAAACTATTTACCACTGTCCTAAAAGCCAGCATCAGTATAACGATTTTAACAATGGCACTTTACAAATTGGCGACAGCGACCAAATAGCCGTTACTACAGGTATTACTACCATTGGCGATTTTAGGCAAAAGCATATAGCAGCAGGCGGCGAGGGCGCACCACTTGCCGTGTATGGTGATTATTTGTTTTTTTCAAGCTCTGACGAAAACCGTATTTTGCTCAATATGGGCGGTATAGCTAACCTCACTTTTTTACCCCAAAATGGCGATAGCAACGCAGTATTTAGCTCTGACATTGGCCCATGTAATACCATTATGGATGCCTATGTGCAGCGTTATTTTAATAACATGCATTACGATGAAAACGCTGCGATAGCGAAAGCGGGCGTTATTAATACTGCGTTACTAACAGCGCTTTGCGACAATCATTTTTTAACCCTAAAAATGCCAAAAACTACTGGCCCTGAAGTGTTTAATCTGGCTTATTTAGAGGCTGCGCAACAGGCTTCAAATACCCAAAAGTTAAGTCATCAAGACGTAATGGCCACCTTAAACCGCTTTACCGCAGAGGTTATTGCCAATGCGCTAAATACGTGTGTAAAAATGGCGCCCAATAGTGTGGTGTATGCCAGTGGCGGCGGCATTCACAATTTACTCTTAATGCAACATTTAGTAACGCTTTGTCCGGCCATAAAAGGTTTTAAAAATACTCACGCATTAGGGGTTGATCCCGACGCGAAAGAAGCGGTACTTTTTGCTATTTTAGCTAACGAATGCTTAGCCGGTGAGCAGCTACACCTTGATAATAAAGCCCAAGGAATTGCAGGCGTTACTATGGGTAAAGTGAGTTTTGCAGATTGAAACCACATATTCTAAGCTTAAGTTTTTAGGTGAGACCTAGCCAAACTCACTGTTTGGCCTTTGCATAACTGCGACTTACTGTTTTAGGGTAAGCTTATTTTTTTGCGCTGCCATTAGCGTGAATATTGTTTTGTAGTAATTAATTGCAGCTGCGCTTTAATTATTATAAAAATGTTATTGCTTATTTACTTTTTAAAGATGCACCAATCCTCCCTTAGTTTCGCCCCTCAGGCCTTAGTGGTGCACTTTTATAACTAAAAAGACCAAACCCATCCAAATCAACTATGCGCTTTTTTAAAACATAAGGCATAGTTATTAAATGCAGTGTAAATGGGCTGTTAATAACTATTTTAGACTATATATATTCATATAATCTGAATGTATATTCATTTCTTAGTTGACTCAGCGTTATTTTACGGCTAGTTTTTATCCCCCTTTGATTAAAGTTTTCACTAATAAATACTGCACTATACAAATTCAAAAAGATTTTACAGTGGCTGTTTTAGGCATTTTAACGATTTTTTGAATGAGATAAGCGCATACCTCGAGTATATAAAAATATATGACTTAATTAGTAAGCACAATTTAGCTGATAGCAATAGGCTGATGAAATAGGAATAAGTAATGAATGATATGAGCAAAAAATCCCAAGGTCTTTATCGCGCTGAATTTGAACATGACAGTTGCGGCATTGGCTTTGTCGCTAACCTTAAGGGTAAAAAGTCACACGATATTATCGAAAATGCACTCACCATGCTCAGCTGCATGGAACATCGTGGTGGAACAGGGTTTGACGTTAAAAGTGGTGATGGTGCTGGTATTCTTATTCAAATTCCTCATGAGTTTTTCCGTCAAGAAACCGCAAAGCTAGGGTGGACGCTGCCAAGCGCCTTAAACTATGGTGTGGGGATGATTTTTTTCCCGCGCGATAAAGCACTTAGCGACGCGTGTAAAAAAATACTAAATCAAAATATTGCCGAACTGGGTTTAACCTTAATAGGGTATCGGGATGTTCCGGGCGATAACTCTATGTTAGGCGCGGCTTCATTTGAAAGCGAGCCAAATATTGAGCAAGTGTTTATTGCTAAGCCGCAAGCGCTAAGCGCACAAGAATTTGAACGTAAGCTGTTTGTGCTGCGTAAATACACCTCGCATAAAATTAATGGTTTAGATTTCACCGAACGTGACGAATTTTATGTAACCTCAATGTCATCTACCAAAATTGTTTATAAAGGCCAGTTTACTACCGAGCAAGTGCGCCAGTATTACCTTGATCTGCAAGACGAGCGTACTATTTCGGGAATGGCGATGTTTCATTCTCGTTTTTCAACCAACACTTTTCCTGCTTGGCGCCGCGCGCAGCCGTTTCGTTATATAGCCCACAATGGTGAAATTAATACGGTACGCGGTAATATTAACTGGATGAATGCTCGTGAGGCATTGTTTAGCTCGGTTAATTTTAGCGATGCTGAATTGAATATGTTAAATCCGGTGTGTAATAACGATAACTCAGATTCGGCTAATCTTGATATGGCTATTGAGCTATTAGTGCTCAGCGGGCGGTCTTTGGCGCAAGTAATGATGATGATGGTGCCAGAAGCATGGCAAACACAAACCAATATGGATGCCACCAAGCGCGCATTTTATGAATACTATGCGTGTATTATGGAGCCTTGGGATGGCCCAGCATCGTTATCGTTTACCGATGGCAACGTTATTGGTGCAACACTTGACCGTAATGGTTTGCGCCCTTCGCGTTACTTGTTAACCGAAGATGGCACGCTAGTGATGGGCTCTGAAACCGGTGCATTGTGCGTTGATCAATCAACGGTTGTTGAAAAAGGGCGTTTGCAACCGGGTAAAATATTTATTGCTGACTTAGAGCAAGGTCGCATTATTAGTGATGACGAAGTAAAACAACACGTTAGCTCGGCTCAGCCGTATGCTCGTTGGTTAGCTGAAAACAAAATTGAATTAGACAATTTACCCGTTCCTAGCGCGTCTTTTGCCCAGCCGCCATTGGCAGAGCTGCGAAAAATACAAAAAGCATTTGGTTACACCAGCGAAGATCTTAACCTAGTACTGGCGGGTATGGTTGGTACGGCTAAAGAGCCACTAGGCGCTATGGGTACCGACACGCCGCTTGCAGTGCTGTCGCATCGCCCGCAACAATTATCACATTATTTTAAGCAGTTATTTGCGCAAGTAACCAACCCACCCATCGACCCTATTCGTGAAGAGTTGGTTATGTCGTTGCGCGGTTATATTGGCCGCTCACTTAACTTGCTCGATGAAACACCTGGGCATTGCCATAAGGTTGAAATAGAACAGCCTGTATTGACCAATGAGCAATTACGCAAACTACAGTATATAGATAACAATCATCTTCAAGCTAAAACGATCGACATTACTTTTAAAGCCAGCGGTGGGCCAGGTGCACTAAAAAGAGCACTGGATCGTATTTGTTTATATGCCAAAAATGCCGTTGAAGATGATTATGAAATACTCATTTTAAGTGACCGTGGCGTAGACAGCGACCATGTTGCTATACCTTCGGTATTGGCAACAGCAGCGGTGCATCACTATTTAATTCGTGAAAAACTACGCTCATCTGCCGATATAATTTTGGAGTCGGGTGATATACGCGAAACGCATCATTTTGCTACTGTTATTGGTTATGGCGCTGCGGCAGTTAACCCGTATTTAGCCCTAGAGAGCATGTATGGTTTACGTGATGAAGGCGTACTTGATACTAACTTAACAAATGAACAAATTACCCAAAAATACACCAAAGCGGTAGGCAGCGGCTTGTTGAAAACCTTCTCTAAAATGGGTATTTCAACGCTACAGTCGTATTTAGGTGCGCAAGTTTTTGAAGCCTTGGGCATTAACTCTGAGGTTATTGATCAGTACTTTACCGGTACGGTTAGCCGTATTGAAGGCTTAAGCCTAGATCAAATTGCCCAAGAGGCGCTATTACGCCACCGTGAGGGTTTCCCTGAGGCCAACCGCATTGCTATAGATAAACTACTGCCTACGGGCGGAGAATACTCGTGGCGTCATGATGGTGAACGGCACTTATTTAATCCCACGGTAATTCGCTTACTGCAGCATTCAACAGCCAGTAATAATGTTGAGCAGTTTAAGCAGTATGCAAAAACGGTGGACGATCAAAGTAAAGAAGCCTTTACCTTACGGGGTTTATTACAATTGAATAGCGATCGTCCTGCTATTGCCTTGAGCGAAGTGGAACCGGTTGCCAACATTTTTAAACGCTTTGCCTCGGGTGCTATGTCGTTTGGCTCAATTTCGTGGGAAGCACACACTACTTTAGCTATAGCTATGAACCGCATTGGCGGTAAAAGTAACAGCGGTGAGGGCGGCGAAGACCCAATTCGTTATACACCGCTTGAAAATGGCGATTCGATGAATTCGCGAATTAAACAAGTGGCTTCGGGTCGTTTTGGTGTTACTAGCCATTATTTAGCGAATGCCGATGAGCTACAAATAAAAATGGCGCAGGGCGCTAAACCGGGCGAAGGTGGGCAATTACCCGGCGATAAAGTAGATGCATGGATAGGTAAAACTCGTGGCTCTACGCCAGGGGTGGGCTTAATTTCGCCGCCGCCACACCATGATATTTATTCTATTGAAGATTTATCGCAACTTATTTTCGATCTTAAAAACGCCAACCGCGACGCGCGCATTAACGTTAAATTAGTATCAGAAGCGGGTGTAGGTACGGTTGCATCGGGTGTGGCAAAAGCCTATGCCGATGTGGTACTGATTGCGGGCCACGATGGCGGCACCGGTGCGTCACCACTGAGCTCAATTAAACATACGGGCTTACCGTGGGAACTGGGTTTGGCTGAAACGCATCAAACTTTGGTGCGTAATAAACTGCGTAGCCGTATTACGGTACAAACCGATGGGCAACTTAAAACGCCACGCGACTTAGCCATTGCAACGCTGCTTGGTGCAGAAGAGTACGGCATGGCTACCACAGCATTGGTGGTTGAGGGATGTATTATGATGCGTAAGTGTCATTTAAATACCTGCCCAGTTGGTATTGCCACACAAGATAAAGGCCTGCGCGACAAGTTTACTGGTCGTGCCGATATTTTAGTTAACTTTTTTACCATGATGGCAGAAGGTTTACGCGAAATTATGGCTGAGCTTGGCTTTAGAAGTATTGAAGAAATGGTGGGCCAAACTCAGTGCCTTACGCAGCGCAAAGATGTTGACCATTGGAAATACCAAGGCGTTGACTTAACTCCACTATTACACAAAGCAGAATGCGCTGAAAACGAAACTCTGTATCAATCAATAAAGCAAAAGCATTTAATCGACGACATTATCGATCGCAAAATGATCAAAGATGCTCAAGCGGCACTAGAGTCTGGGCAAAGTGTGGCGCTTGAATACGATGTGATTAACACCGACAGAACCATAGGGGCGATGATCTCTAACGAAATCTCTAAAAAGTACCATGCAGATGGCTTACCGCAAGATACTATTAAGGTTAAGTTTAACGGCTCAGCGGGGCAAAGCTTTGGTTGTTTTTCAACCAGGGGTTTACGTTTTGAACTTGAAGGCGATGCCAACGACTACTTTGGTAAAGGACTCTCTGGCGCAAATTTAGTGGTGTACCCTAGTAAACAAGCTAAGTTTGCTGCTAGTGAAAATATCCTCATTGGTAATGTGGCCTTTTTTGGAGCAACTTCTGGTAGCGCCTTTATACGCGGTATAGCGGGGGAGCGTTTTTGTGTACGTAACTCGGGCGCAACAGCCGTTGTTGAAGGTGTGGGGGATCACGGTTGTGAATACATGACCGGCGGTAAAGTGGTTATTTTGGGCGCAACTGGTCGAAACTTTGCTGCAGGTATGTCGGGCGGTGTTGCTTACGTACTTGATGTAAATAATGACTTTTCGGCTAAATGCAATATGGAAATGGTCGCACTTGAAAGTGTAGATACCGACGCTGAAAGCCACGAATTAAAAGTCTTAATTAGCCAACATTTTGATGCTACAGGTTCAGATGTTGCCAGTGATTTATTAAAAGATTGGAACAGCAATGTTAAGCGCTTTGTTAAAGTAATGCCGGTTGATTACAAACGCATGCAAGGTTATATGAATGATGTACGCAGTAGCGGAAAATTCACCTCAGAGTATGACATTGCCGTAGAAGCATTCGACATTCATTTAAACAACATAGCTAGCGCTAAAGCTTAAGCTGCCAAGGAGAATATATTATGGGAAATCCAACAGGGTTTATCAACGTAGGTCGTGCCTTGCCAACTGAGCGTAACGCAGGTGAACGTTTAATTGACTGGCTGGAAGTATATGAAGAAATACCACAAGCAGATGTAGAGCAGCAAGCTTCGCGTTGTATGGATTGTGGCGTGCCGTTTTGTCAGTCGGCAAAATCAGAATTTGCACCGGCAGTAGCTGGGTGTCCGGTAAATAATGTAATACCGGAGTGGAATGACTTAATTTATCGCGGCCGCTGGCAAGATGCAGTAGAGCTATTGCATAAAACCAATAACTTTCCTGAGTTTACTGGGCGTGTATGCCCAGCCCCTTGTGAGGGTGCATGTGTACTGGGTATTAACGCCGATCCGGTGGCTATTAAGTTACATGAAAAAGAAATTATTGATCATGCCTTTAAGCAAGGTTGGGTGGTTGCTGAGCCACCTGCATCTCGCACTGGTAAAAATGTAGCCGTAATTGGTTCGGGCCCAGCGGGCCTTGCCGCTGCAGCACAGTTAAATAAAGCTGGCCATATGGTTACTGTATATGAGCGCGCCGACCGCATTGGTGGCTTGCTAATGTATGGTATTCCAAACATGAAGCTACAAAAAGAATTAGTGCAACGTCGGGTTGATATTTTAGCCCAAGAAGGCATTGTTTTTGTTACTAATACTGAAGTAGGCAAAGACATTAGTGTGGCACAGTTAGAAACTGACTTTGACTCAGTCGTGTTATGTATTGGTGCCACAGTACCGCGCGACTTACCCGTTGCAGGGCGCGAACTTAACGGTGTGCATTTTGCGATGGACTTTTTAACAGCCAATACCAAAAGCTTGCTCGATAGCGAACATCAAGACGGAGCGTTCATTAATGCGAAAGGCAAAAATGTAGTGGTTATAGGTGGCGGTGATACCGGCACCGATTGTATTGGTACTGCGCTTCGCCATCAGTGTAAAAGTGCTATTCAGCTAGAAATTATGCCTCGTCCACCCGAGCAACGCGACGAGAGCAGCAATCCTTGGCCACAATGGCCGAAACGTTTGTTGGTTGATTACGGCCAAAAAGAAGCTATTGCAGTACAAGGCCAAGATCCACGTCAATATTTAGTGATGACTAAAAAAATTGAAAGTGACGGGCAAGGTAATGTTAAAGCTGTGCACACTGTAGATATTACTTGGCAACTTAACGATAAAGGGCAAATGGTGCCACAAGAAGTAGCGGGCAGTGAAAAGATAATTCCTGCCGATATAGTACTGATTGCTATGGGCTTTATGGGGCCAGAAGGTGGCCTTGTTGCACAATTTGGTTTAGAGCAAGATGCTCGCTCTAATATTGCAGCACAGTACGATAAGTTTGCTACAAGCAAGCCTGGCGTATTTGCCGCAGGCGATAGTCGTCGCGGACAAAGCTTAATTGTGTGGGCAATAGATGAAGGTCGACGCTGCGCGCGTGAGGTTGACAGCTATTTAATGGGTAAAAGCTATTTGCCTTAAAGCGATTACAAGTCTGTAAACTTTAACTGCTTTAAAAGTTAAAACCATCTATTATAGCAAGCCCTACCGCATTAATTATGCAAGGTGGGGCTTGTTTTTATAATTTATTCTATTAATAAACCTTGTAAAAAGTAGGTAAGGTAAGAAATGACTTCTGAAAAACCACGTAAATATTCACAAAAAATTGTAGATGGTAGCGCTCAGGCTCCTAGTCGTTCTATGTTACGAGCGGTAGGTTTTAATGATGACGATTTTAAAAAGTCTCAAGTTGGTATTGCCTCTACATGGTCTATGGTAACGCCGTGCAATATGCACATTAATACACTTGCCGAAGAAGTGGGTAAAGGCGTAGATAGCGCCGGTGCGAAAAGCGTTATATATAATACCATTACCGTATCCGATGGTATTTCTATGGGCACCGAAGGGATGAAATATTCTTTAGTATCACGCGAAGTAATTTGCGATTCAATAGAAGCGGTATCGGCGGGTATGGGCCACGACGGTATTATTGCTATTGGCGGTTGTGATAAAAATATGCCGGGTTGTTTAATGGGTTTAGCACGTTTAAACCGCCCCTCTATATTTGTGTACGGCGGTACAATTTTACCCGGTGAAAATCATACCGATATAGTCTCGGTATTTGAAGCGGTGGGCAGCTACGCGGCAGGCGATATTCCAATTACGCAATTAGAACATATTGAAAAAACAGCCATACCAGGGGCTGGTTCTTGTGGTGGTATGTACACGGCAAATACGTTAGCCTCAGCAATTGAAGCTTTAGGCATGAGTATGCCAAATAGTTCTGCGCAAAATGCTATTTCACAAAACAAAAAACAAGACTGTATTGATGCGGGTAAAGCGATTGTTTATTTGCTAGAGCATGACATTAAACCTTCCGATATTATGACCAAAAAAGCGTTTGAAAATGCAATTACGCTGATCATTACCTTAGGCGGCTCAACCAATGCGGTGCTGCATTTAATTGCTATGGCTGATGCGGTAGGCGTTGAAGTAACATTGGATGACTTTGTGCGTATTGGCGATAAAACACCAGTAATTGCAGACTTGCGCCCAAGCGGTCAATATTTAATGTCGGAGTTGATTGAAATTGGTGGCATTCAGCCACTGATGAAGCGTTTATTAGATGCCGGTATGCTGCACGGTGACTGTATGACAGTGACAGGCAAAACCATGGCCGAAAATTTAGCCGATGTAGCAGATTACCCAGCAGGGCAAAATATTATTTTACCTTTTGATAAGCCGATTAAAAAAGACAGTCATTTAGTTATATTAGCTGGCAACTTAGCGCCAGAAGGGGCAGTGTCAAAAATTACGGGTAAAGAGGGTTTACGCTTTACCGGCAACGCAAAAGTATATGACTCAGAAGAGCAAGGTTTTGCCGCTATTATAGATGGGCAAGTAGTAGCCGGAGACGTTGTAGTAATTCGCTATGAAGGTCCTAAAGGTGGCCCAGGTATGCGTGAAATGCTAAGCCCCACTTCAGCTATTATGGGTAAAGGTTTAGGTAACGATGTGGCGCTTATTACCGATGGTCGTTTTTCAGGTGGTAGTAGGGGTTTTGTTGTGGGGCACGTTACACCAGAAGCTTACGAAGGCGGCGCCATTGCACTAGTAGAAAATGGTGACAGCATTACTATTGACGCGCAAAGCCGTGAAATGACTCTTAATATTACTGATGAAGAAATGGCCAGTAGGAAACAACGTTGGCAACAACCTGCGCCAAAATACACCCGCGGATTACTAGCAAAATATGCCAGAACAGTAAGCTCAGCCTCTACCGGAGCCGTGACCGATAAGCCAAGTTAAGGCACAATTAATCGCTAAAATTAGTGATTAAACTCCCCTAAATAGAGCGAGTTTTAATCCGCAAAGATCAACACGCCCTAGATAACCTTGTTACTTTATTTGTAATTTAAGTAACAACACGCCCTGAGGTGGACAGCAAGCACTAAAGCTCACTTTCCACCGCAAATTTTAACAGCGGTGATCCCTTA
>NZ_JBEOOB010000027.1:0-59100 GCF_040308685.1 Pseudoalteromonas sp. 20-MNA-CIBAN-0454
GCCGCATTTTTATTTCTTTAGTTATTTTACGTTGGTGCGCGACAAGTCGCGTTCAACATTCTAGCAACTGAGCTAGTCCTGCTTTATATTTATACAACTCAAACACACTAACCCCGCGTGGGTTATCGTCTTGAGCGGGGCAGGATTCTACAATAATACAGTGTGTTTGCAAGTGTTTTTTATAAATTAAAGAATTTTTCTCTATAGACCTTTAATTCCATAATCGAATCTTTAATATCGTCTAGCGCAAGATGTGAGCCTTTTTTATTCACTTGTGCAAGTACCTCTGGTTTCCAGCGACGCGCTAGCTCTTTAATTGTGCTTACATCTAGATTACGATAGTGAAAAAAGTCTTCCAATTCGCGCATGTATTTATTCATAAAGCGACGATCTTGCCCTATTGAGTTACCACACATCGGTGATGCACCTGCAGGTACCCATTGTTTTAAAAAGGCTATTGTTTGCTCAACCGCATAGGCTTCGTCGTAAGTACTTGCCTTGCAGCGTGCTGTTAAACCCGATTTTCCATGCTGAGTGGTACACCACTCATCCATATTATCAAGCAACTCATTACTTTGATGAATGGCAATAGTTGGCCCTTCAGCTAATATATTCAAATCAGCATCAGTGACAACGGTCGCAATTTCGAGTATTTTATCGGTCTCTGGTTCGAGTCCGGTCATTTCAAGATCGAGCCAAATTAAGTTTGATTTATTAATATTCATAATTACCTAAGCGGTGCTTTCCTTTAGATCCAGCGCATTTCGATATATCATATTAGCATCATACGTCGAGCTAAAGCATTTTTTAGCTAAGTCGACATTTAACTAAGGTTATAGGCCTCCTGTGGCAAAACAAAAAAAATTAAGTAAAGGCCAGTCTCGTCAGATCAAGGCTAATCATCAAAAGCGTATAAGCAGTGCTGATGCAAGGCCTGCTAAAAAAGGTGCGCAAGAATGGCAAACCGATAATTTAGGCCAAGTAGAAAGCGCTATTGTGATCAGTCGTTTTGGTCAACATGCCGATGTGGAAGTTGAAAGCGGCGAAGTACTACGCTGTAATATACGCCGCACTGTGTCTAATTTAGTGTGTGGGGATGAAGTACTGTTTCGCCGCGCTAAAGTAAGCGAAGGCGATTTAGCTGGTGTAATTGAAGCCACGCAAGAGCGTCGTTCACAACTTACTCGCCCTGATTTTTACGACGGTGTAAAAGTAATAGCTGCTAATATTGACCAAATATTAATGGTGTCAGCAGTACTACCCGAATTTACCCCAAGTATTATCGACCGTTATTTAATAGCCTGCGAAGATATGGGTATAGAGCCTATTTTAGTACTAAATAAAATAGATTTAATCGATGCGCAAGGTCTTAGTGAAATACAAAAAGTACTCGATGTATACCGCAAGCTCGACTACAAAGTTTTATTGGTTAGTAATATAAGTACCGATGGTATTGACGAATTAAAAGATGTACTCGTTGGTAAAAACAATATTTTTGTTGGTCAAAGTGGCGTAGGTAAATCTACTTTAGTTAATACCGTACTTCCAGATGCTGAAATTCTAACTAAAGAAGTTTCTGAAAACAGTGGTTTAGGCCAACATACCACCACGGTATCTCGCCTACATCATTTACCAAGCGGCGGTAACTTAATAGATTCACCAGGTATACGTGAATTTGGTTTATGGCACTTAGAAGTTGATCGTGTAACTTGGTGCTTTAAAGAATTTAGAGAATTTATAGGCGGGTGTCGATTTAGAGACTGTAAACATTTAAACGATCCGGGCTGTATAATTAAAGAAGCCGTAGCTGATGGCAAAATTTCGCAATTGCGCTTTGACAGCTACCACAGAATTTTAGAAACAATGGCCGATGGCCGTGCAGGCTCTCGCGCGCCTCGCGTATAATTTAGGAAACAACCAGTGAGTTTAGATAAATTTAAAATCGCAATGCAGTACGCAATGCCAAAACACTTTATTTCACGCGTAGTAGGAAAACTAGCCGCTGCTAAAGCGGGTGTGTTAACTACCACGTTAATTAAACTGTTTATTAAGCAATACAAAGTAGATATGAGTGAAGCTAAACACCCAGATCCTGCTCATTATGAAAGCTTTAACGAGTTTTTCACCCGTCCGTTAAAAGATGGCGCACGCCCAATAGTTGCAGACAGCGACATTATTATTCATCCAGTAGATGGCGCAATTAGCCAATTAGGCGATATTGTTGACGGCCAACTAATTCAAGCTAAAGGTCACGATTACAGCCTACAAGCACTACTTGGTGGTAATAAAGACGATACAACCCCATTTTTAGGCGGTAAGTTTGCAACTATTTATTTAGCGCCAAAAGACTACCACCGTATTCATATGCCAATTGATGGCACATTAAGTAAAATGATTTACGTACCAGGCGATTTATTTTCAGTAAATCCGCTGACTGCGCAAAACGTGCCTAACTTGTTTGCACGTAACGAACGTGTGGTTGCTATTTTTGAAACTGAAATAGGCCCGCTTGCTATGGTACTGGTTGGCGCAACTATTGTTGCCAGCATTGAAACTATTTGGGCGGGTACAGTAACACCACCAGCTGGTAGCGATGTATTTAGCTGGAACTACCCAACCAAGGGCGAAAACGCTATTAGCCTTAAAAAAGGTGAAGAAATGGGCCGCTTTAAACTTGGCTCTACCGTGGTACTTGCTTGGGGCGACGACAAAGCGGATATTCTTGATGATCAACTTCCTGAAACAGTGACCCGCTTAGGCACCCCGTTTGCCAAAATTGATGATTAAGATATAGATATCGATATAGATATAGATATCAGGTAAAAAAACCCCGCGTTTATGGTAATAAACGCGGGGTTTTTATTTTTCAGTGAGTTTATAAATTCAATCGCGGTGGAAAATAACTCGCCTACAGTTTGCTTAAATACCGAGTTTGGCTGATCTCTGCCTGATACCTAACACCTGAAACCGTGGCTTTACCTACACTCCTTACAGTCGATATCTTTCACCACTTTAAATTGTTGCTGCTGCAAAGTGAGTGCATTAATACTCATAAACACACAATCGCTAGAATGACCTAATAACATATTGAGTGTCAGCTGCGCCTGCATTGAGCCGATAATACCTAACAGCGGACTAATTACTCCGGCGTTATCACAATTGATAAGCGGCGCAATATCGCTTTGTGGAAAAATACAGCCATAACACGGGCTATTAGCATTTCTTAAGTCTAAGCTAATCAGCTGCCCTTTTGTCGCCAGTGCCGCACCGGAGATTAATGGGGTTTTATGCTGTACACAAAAGCGATTAACACTGTAACGAGTGGTAAAGTTATCACTGCAATCCAACACAATATCCGCATTATTGAGTAATGCTGCGCTATTATCTTGAGTAAGCTTTTCAGCGTGAGTAATTATAGTGATTTGGTTATTCAGACTTGCAAGCACTTTACCTGCTGCAACCACCTTTTTTTGCCCTAAGTGATTTACTTTATAAAGCACTTGGCGCTGTAAGTTCGAAAGCTCAACCGCATCATCATCAATTAAAATAAGCTTACCAATACCCGCAGCAGCTAAATACAGCAATGCGGGGCTGCCTAAGCCACCCGCACCTACTACTGCAACACTTGCCGACTTAAGCTTTAACTGTCCTGCAAGTCCCACTTCTTTAAGCAATATATGGCGACTATAGCGCAGCATTTCTTTATCGCTAAGTTCATTCATTTGGCTATTAACCTGGCCCATTTAATTTATTGCCGCTTGCAACGCACTTATTGCCTGCACATAATCATCAGCTTCGCTAATTGCACGTACCACAGCCACACTACCAACGCCTGTTTTGGCAACTTGGCTGGCACGCTTTAAATCTATACCGCCAATTGCCACTGTTGGGTAGCTTTGCATTAAGGGGACAAATTTAAATAACTTTTCTAGTCCCTGTATTTGCCCTGTCATATCTTTGGTAGTGGTAGGATAAATAGCGCCAAATGCCAAATAACTTGGGCGGTAATTATGTGCGCGGAGCATTTCATAGAAGCCATGTGTAGAAAGCCCGAGCCTAAGTCCTGCATTTTTAATCGCCGCTAAATTAGTGCTTTCTAGATCTTGTTGGCCTAAATGCACACCATATGCACCATGCTTAATTGCAAGTTGCCAATAGTCGTTTATAAATACCTGCGCATTATATTGCTCCCCCAGTGCCACCGCTTTTGCCACTAATTCGTCAAGTTGTGCATCGTCTTTATTTTTAACTCGTAACTGCACAGTTTTAACGCCTTGTTGTAAGCACTTTTCTAGCCAGTCAACACTATCAACCACTGCGTATAAACCTAACGATTTACTTTCGCAGGGTGCAAAATCTGCAGCCATATTAAAATCAAGCGGAACGTCAAAATCGAGTTCATCACCTAACCAACTGCCCGCTTCTATTACTTGGGGGTAATCAGCTAAGTTGGTTGGAAATGAGGTTTGTGCTACTGGGCCAATTCCTTCTCCGTAGCGCACCGCTACTTTCAATCCTTGATTAATATAAGCTTTAGCTAAAATAAACGCATCTTTTAACGGGTAGTCTTTTGCTAAGCAAGCAGCAATAACCGAGGCCATACTGCAGCCTGTACCATGGTTATGTGGCGTTTGAATTTTTTCATTTCCCAGCCAGTATTCTTCGCCTTTTTGAGTGAAATTATTTATGCAGTAATCTATACAGTAGCCGCTTGGATAATCCCAATGTCCGCCTTTTATAACCACGGCTTTTGCGCCCCAGCTTAATAACTTATTGGCAGCTTCTTTTATTGCCGCGGGGCCAATTAAGTACACGCCAGTTAATAACTGAGTTTCGTGCGTATTTGGGGTTATTACATCCACCAGCGGCAATAAGCATTCTTTAATCGCACTAACTGTGTCTTCCTCTGTTAATAAATCGCCGCTAGTAGCAATAGCTACTGGGTCGTAAACAATAACAGGCGGCACTGGCCATTTAGCTTTGTAATGGCTTATATGTTCACTGATCAATTGAATTTGCTGCACATTTGCCAGCATGCCTATTTTAATTACTTTGGCTTTCATATCTTTTTCGAGCGCTAAAAGCTGCGATTCAATAATATCGGTTGATACGGCATTAATTGCCTCAACACCTAAACTATTTTGCGCAGTCAGTGCTGTAATAGCAGTGCACCCATGCACACCAAAACTTTGCATTGCTTTTATATCGGCTTGAATACCTGCGCCACCGCCTGAGTCTGAGCCGGCAATCGTCCATACTACGTTATTCATATTCGTCTCACTTATTCTTGATGCCAAAATGGCATACCCATAGTCGGGGTTGAAGGGGCTGCAACGTCTTTTTCAGGCATTGCTTTGGCGTTATATGCAAAACGTCCAGCCTCTACCGCGGCTTTAAATGCTCGGCTCATGGTTATAGGGCAACCCGCTCCGGCAATCGCCGAATTTAATAATACTGCATCATACCCTAGTTCAAGTGCTTGGCAGGCATGCGAGGGCAAACCTAAACCAGCATCCACTATTAACGTTGCCTCAGGTAAGCGCTCTCTGATTGTTTTTAAATTATAACTGTTTAACAAGCCTTTACCTGTACCAATCGGTGCACCCCATGGCATTAATACTTCACAGCCTAAAGCATTTAAACGCTGGCACAGCACTAAATCGTCTGTGCAATATGGCAGTACTTTAAAGCCATCGTCGATCAGTATTTTAGTTGCTTCTAACAGTGCAAACGGATCGGGCTGCAAGTTGTAATCGTCCCCTATCAGTTCAAGCTTAATCCAATCGGTAGCAAACACTTCACGGCACATTTTAGCAAGCGTTATGGCCTCTTTAACACTATGACACCCTGCTGTATTTGGTAAAATTTTAAGCCCAGTATTTTTTATTAACTGCCAAAAATCATCACCCGCAGCCGCACTTTGCTGACGCCTAAGCGACACCGTGACTATTTCAGCGCCCGATGCAACAATCGATTCATTCATCACTGCAGGCGACGGGTAAAGCGCCGAGCCTATTAGCAATCGGCTTTTTATTTGCTCACCATAAATAGTTAAATAGTCATTATTTAGCATAGCTGTTATCCGCCCTGAATCGGCGAGAGCAACTCAATACTATCACCCTCAGTTAATTGATAATCGCTATGCTGGCTTTGCGGTATAAACTCACCATTAATCGCCACCGCAAATGGCGCAACACCACCAAAATCTTGCAAACAGTTAATGAGCTTATTACTGCTAATAGCTATTAACTCACCATTAATTGTTATGTTCATTTAATTTTCACTCTATGCATAAAAGGGCATTTGCCACTAAACTTGGCGCTAACATGTAACCATGACGATATAAGCCATTAATACTAATAACTCGCCCAACGTGTGTTACTTGTGGGCGGTTATCGCAAAATGCCGGGCGTAACCCTGTTTGAATATTTAATAGCCGCGCTTCGGCAAAACCGCTGTGCACCGTATAAGCCGCCGAAAGTAACTCTAAAGCAGAGCGCACTGTGGCTGGGCCTGTATCTTGCGACTCTATTTCAGTCGCGCCAATTACATATTCATTATTGGGTTTAGGCGCTATATAAATGGGGTAACGCGGATGCATTAAGCGCACGGGTCGCGTTAAACTCACCTCTGGCGCGTATAACCTAGCTACTTCTCCACGCACGCCCCGCAGAGGCTTGTCATCTTTTGCGCCAAGCCCTCGGCAATCAATAATATAATCAAACTCTCGGTTATTAATTTTATTATCGTTAATCGTTACCCGTTGATTAAATACAAACTTTACTTTGCGTTTATTGAGCTGTGTAAAGCTGGCTTGATAAAATGCCTGATTATCTATTTGCCCGTCACAGGGTAAAAATAACCCCTGACTAAAACGATTAGCAAGCTCAGGCTCTAACATTTCAATTTGCTGGGAATTCACCGACTCCCCGGTATAATTAGCTAACGGTTTTAGCCGCTGAGCAAAGCTTTGTAAATCGCCTTTATCTTGCTGATGCGCGACAACTAATGTGCCCTGCTGCTGAAAAAAAACCTCACTATCAAGCTCATCAATAATCCCAGGCCAACGCTTTATAGAATCAAGCCCCATTAAAGCTAAATCAGCCTCGCACAATACCGACTCAGCAAGAGGAGCAAGCATAGCCGCAGCCACCTTGCCTGCGCTGTTTTGAGAGTGCTCATCATCTGCCTCAAATACAGTAACTCGGTGTTGCTTACTCAGCTCAAGCGCCGCCAACCTACCGGTTAAACCAAACCCCACTACCGCTATATTGTAAAACATAAAAGTTCCTTTTAGCTGCGAGCCCTCGCTGCCCGCAGCCCAACTCCTTAAGCTGATTTATATCGCTTTATGATATATTTCTGATCCGGTTTTTTTAAACTCGTCCGATTTAGCTTTCATTTGTGCTTCTACATCAATCATTTTTATTGTAATCGTATCTGCAGCATTAGCAGGGTCAATGCCACGCGCTTCTAAATCTTTTGCATATTCGCGTACTTCTTGACTGATTTTCATTGAGCAAAACTTAGGGCCACACATAGAGCAAAAATGCGCTACTTTACCCGACTCTTGCGGGAGTGTTTCATCGTGATATTCGCGGGCACGCTCAGGGTCTAAACCAATATTAAATTGGTCATGCCATCTAAACTCAAAGCGCGCTTTTGATAGGGCATTATCACGCTCTTGCGCACCGGGGTGACCTTTTGCTAAATCGGCGGCATGGGCAGCAATTTTATAGGTAATTAAACCTTCTTTTACGTCTTCCTTATTTGGCAAACCTAAATGCTCTTTAGGTGTTACGTAACACAGCATAGCGCAGCCGTACCATGCTATTTGAGCCGCACCAATACCTGAGGTGATATGGTCATACCCAGGTGCAATATCAGTAGTTAACGGGCCTAAAGTGTAAAACGGTGCTTCGTCGCAATGTTTAAGTTGCTCATCCATATTGGCCTTAATCATATGCATTGGCACATGCCCGGGGCCTTCTATAAATACTTGTACATCGTGTTTCCAGGCTAACTTAGTCAACTCACCTAGGGTGCGCAATTCGCTAAACTGAGCTTCATCGTTGGCATCAGCAATCGAGCCTGGGCGCAAGCCATCGCCAAGCGAAAAACAAATATCGTATTGCTTTAAAATTTCGCAAATATCTTCAAAGTGGGTGTATAAAAAGTTTTCTTTATGGTGCGCTAAACACCACTTTGCCATGATAGAGCCACCGCGCGACACAATACCGGTTACTCGTTTTGCGGTCATTGGTACGTAACGCAGTAGCACACCTGCATGAATAGTAAAGTAATCGACGCCTTGTTCAGCTTGCTCTATTAACGTATCGCGAAAAATCTCCCAGGTTAAGTCCTCCGCTACGCCGTTTACTTTTTCCAGCGCTTGATAAATAGGAACTGTGCCAATAGGTACAGGCGAGTTACGTACTACCCATTCGCGAGTTTCATGAATATAACGCCCGGTTGATAAATCCATAACGGTATCGGCGCCCCAGCGAGTAGACCACACCATTTTCTCTACTTCTTCTTCAATCGATGAGCTTACCGATGAATTACCTATATTAGCGTTTACTTTTACCAAAAAGTTACGCCCTACAATCATAGGTTCGGTTTCGGGGTGGTTAATATTGTTGGGTAATATAGCGCGGCCACGTGCAATTTCGTCGCGTACAAATTCAGGTGTAATAAAATCAGGAATACTGGCCCCAAATGACTCGCCTTTATGCTGCGCGGCTAATAGTTCAGCATGAATTTTTTTGCGCCCCATGTTTTCGCGTATCGCTACGTATTCCATTTCAGGGGTAATAATGCCTTGGCGAGCGTAATGCATTTGCGTGACATTTTTACCCGCTTTACCACGGCGTATTTTTGGTAAATGCTCAAAACGAAGATGATCAAGCCCTTCATCAGCCATACGTTGTTGCGTAAAACGTGAAGTAACTGATTCAAGTAACTCGGTATCACCGCGGCTTTCAATCCATTGTTCACGAAACTTTGCTAAGCCTTGGCGTACATCAAGCTTAAAATTTGGATCGGTATACGGGCCTGATGTGTCGTAAACACGTAACGGTTCGTTTGGCTCATACACTGGATTTTCATCACTGCCGCCTATATAAGTATCGTTTAGGGTTATTTCACGCATTCCTACACGAATGTTGTTTTGCGTACCCTCAACATACACTTTGTGCGAATTAGGAAACGGTTGTCCCGTTAAGTTATAAATATATTCAGATGCAGCGGCTCGCGTTTCACGACGCGATGATTTTTTTGCAGTATTCGACATGACTTACCTCATAGTTTATGGGTTGTCTTGTGCGAAGAATTGAGAAGGCAAAATGCCTCATTGGATCGTAGATTGGTTAAGCAGTTTACTGTCACAGCCAATCTTGGCAGCCAACAGAACTTAATACCGGATGGTATAACTTGTACGCATAAAAAAAGACGCACAAGCGTCCTATTTTAGGCAGCTTGTTCCCTACGCAGGTATTAGCCTGATCAGGTTCACGGATCCCGCTTTCGCGATCTCAGCCTCAACTAATTATTTAGTTAGGCACTCCGACAAGTATTAATACCAATTATTAAATATACCTTTGCTACTTATAACTGCAGCTGCAATGCTAAGTTGCTTAGGTATCAAATTGGTATTTGTAATTTATTAATTTGCGAATAGTATCTAGCAAATCAGCGTTGAGTGTACGCCAGTTAAAAATCGCCTGCAAGAGGGCGTTTTTTATTTCGCAATAAATACAAATGTTTTCTCGCCCTGCATTACCAATTGCTGGTCTTGCATTTTAAGCTGCGCGCCTTGTTGCAGTGCGTGTAGTAACTGCTGCTCAAACTTATCAAGTTGTTGGCCACACGACTTACGGGTCATCCCTATTTTGTTAACTGTTAAGCTACTATCGTCCAGCTCACCTTCACCAAAAAATTTATTGCAGCCAGCAAAACCATTGACTTGCAGTGCTTCAATAAAACCCACCGACGCATTAAACGAAGGCGGAATAGCTAGGCCATCAATACGTGATAACTGCCATTGAGTATGTTTAAGCTGCTCTGAGGTAACCGTTTGCGTTGATGCACAACCAACACATAAACCGATTATAAGCATGGGTATTGCTGCTAATTTCATGTTATTACTAATTATTTGTCTAATTACTGTAATAATAACAATTTTCAACAAGTTAATCCGTTAAAAATACATGTTTAAAGTGTAAATTTTATCGTTCCTGATGAAAACCCCCGTCATTTATGTCGAGGATGTAAGTCTTTAATGCGTAGCATTAACATTACTTAGGTCTATTTTGTTGTTCTATATAGGCTGTTAATACGTCCAATGACGCGCCACCGCAAGATCCAGCAAAGTAGCTAGGCGACCAAAGCGCACCGTTCCATAAGTAGCGGTGTATTTCTGTAAACTCTTTCCTCATTAGTCTTAAGCTAACACCTTTAAGCGAATTAATTAATTTACTTAATTGTACTTTAGGAGGGTATTCAATTAACAAATGAACGTGATCTTGCTCACCGTTAAATTCGACTAAATCAACTTCAAAATCTTTATACACATCTAATAGTATCGCCTCTAGCCGATTTAAAATTACATCATTAAACACCTTGTGCCTGTATTTTGTCACGAATACTAAATGTGCATGTAATGCGCTAACACAGTGCCTACCTTTTCTTACTTCTGCCTCATTCTTATGCGTCATAATTATAATGGACCAATAGTTGATTGTCATACTTAGGTATATAATAAGAAAAAGCAAGGAGTAAGACCAAGTGATTTTAATAGCATACAAATACAGAGTTTACCCAAATAATGAACAGGCGCTAATGCTTACTCATACATTTGGCTGTGTTCGTTTCGCTTATAATTCAGCACTTGGTTACTCTAAAGAGCAATACGACTTAGGTAATAAAACCAATTATAACGATTGGAGTAAAAACCTCACTCAGCTTAAAAAGAACCCTGATTTTGCATGGTTGAAAGATGTTTCAAGTGTGCCATTGCAGCAAGCATTAAAGCACCTAGATAAAGGCTTTAAATCATTCTTTAAGTCTGGCTTTGGCTACCCTAAGTTTAAAAATAAACATGGTAATCAATCAGTAAGCTATATGAGTAACGGCTTTAAGTGGGAGGCTGATAAGCAATCGTTAACACTTGCTAAGATGAAGCAGCCATTAAAAATTAAGTGGTCACGCTCATTTACTGGTAAGCCTAGTTCGCTGACTGTATCTAAAACTAAATCAGGTAAGTACTTCATTAGTATCTTAGTTAAAGAAGATATTAAAAAACGACCAGTAGCGAATAAAACGGTAGGCTTAGACGTTGGCATTAAAGATCTTGCTATCTGTTCGGATGGCACTAAGTTCAATAATCCACGATTAACAAACAAGTACGCTAGCAAGCTAGCCAAAGCACAACGTAAACTAGCCAAGAAGAAAAAAGGCTCCAACAACTTCAACAAGCAAAAACGTGTTGTTGCTCGAATTCACGAAAAGATAGCAAACTCACGCAAAGACTTTACCCAAAAAATGACAACGAAACTTATAAACGAAAACCAAGTGATAGGGATCGAGTCATTGAAAGTCAAAAACATGGTTAAGAACCGTAAGCTATCTAAGCATATCCACGATGCTAATTTTGGTGAAATAGTAAGACAGTTAGAATATAAAGCCGATTGGTATGGCCGTAAAGTGTCAGCTATTAGCCAGTGGTTTCCATCAAGTAAAATGTGTAATGAGTGCGGTTCGCTGTATTCTGGTAAATGGTCATTAGCTATAAGAACGTGGTCTTGTGAATGTGGAGCTATCCACGATAGAGATCATAATGCTGCTATTAATATCCATAATGAGGGATTAAGGCTAATAGCTTAAATAATTTGTGGCGGTAGGTAGTACCGACACATTAAATGCTTGTAAGAGGTTTTAGAAGTCTAAAGTGATCTAGTATCACAATGCTTAAACCGTTGACGACAAGAATCCCCTTGATTTATCTAGGGGTACTTCAATCTAAGATAGTTTGAAAATTACGCTGTTTTTTATTCAGAATCCGTTTTAAATAAATTATCTATTTGCGCTGGTAAAAATGGCCGACCTTTTTCATTTAAAGCTGTGCCGATTACCAATGCATTAAGCATTATTCTTTCATCGTGTTTACGGATCAGGGTTTGTTTAAAAGCAAATTTAAGTCGGCTAATACGTTGTGGCTCTACAGCTACATAAAATTCATCGCCCGGTAATAATGACTGTTTATAATCCATTTCGCTGCGCATCACGACCAGGTTAATTTTATCTTTGGCAAGCTGAGCAAAATCAACCCCATGTGCATGCAAAAATTCATGGCGCGCATGCTCTAAGTAATTAAAATACACACTATTATTTACAATGCCTTGTAGGTCGCATTCGTAGTCTCGCACTTTAAAGTCTACTGTAAAGGTCATATTCGTAATCCAAATTATTTAACGTATAATTGCCGCGTTTATAGCACATGTACTGAAATAATTGCTACCATGCAAGTCCCTAAAATGGAGTTAAGTAACCTAATGAACTTACGTTTGTCTTTAATTACCGCCGCATTATTACCACTGTTTGGTGCATCAGTTACCGCCAACGCTGACGATACAGATCTAGAACGCATTGTTGTTACTGGTGATTTTCAACGAGAAAGCATTCAAACCTTAAGTGCTAGCGCCAGCTTATTTAGCGAAGATGAAGTTAATTTACGAGGTGCAACCTACCTAGATGAAATGCTTGGGAGTACTGCCAATATTAATTTTGCTTCTGGAGCTTCTCGCGGTCGTTATATTCAAATTCGTGGCGTAGGACTACGTTCACAGTTTGTTGACCCCATAAATCCTTCGGTTGGTTTAGTTATTGATGGCATTAACTACTCAGGCCTTGGTGGCAGTGCATTATTATTTGATATTGACCAAGTAGAAATTTACCGTGGCCCACAAGGTACACGCTTTGGTGCCGACGGTATGGCAGGTATGATCCAAATGCAATCGGCGCAAGCAACAAGCGATCCTAGTTTAAAACTACAAGTAGGTGCAGGCACTTATAACAGCCGCGAAGCAGGTCTTGCTGCAAGTACAGGTTTAACCGACGATACCAGCGCTCGTGTTAGCTACTTTCGTAGAAAATCAGACGGCTATGTAGATAACCTATACCTAAATAAGCCAACTCAAGGGCAAGACGAGCAAGTAGCACGCTTTAAATTAAACAGCCAAGTAACTGCCAATTTACGCACAGAATTAAATCTACACTATATAGATATTAACAACGGTTACGACACGTTCGCACTTGATAACGGCCGTAACAGCGTTGCCGATGAACCCGGTGAAGATAACCAATTAAGTTACGCTATTGGTCTAAATAACACTTATACGGGCTTTGATTTATTTGACGTAAACTTAAGTTTATCGGCGATCGACAGTGAATTATTTTATAGCTTTGATGAAGATTGGGTATGTAACGATCCGAGTAAACCGCAACTTTGCGCCGCCGGTTTGCATCCTGATGGTTACAGCTCAACTGATGTTTACAGCCGCGATCGCGATGATCAAGGGGTCGATTTACAATTTAAAAGCAAAACCGGCAACTGGGTTGCAGGTCTTTACTATCAAAACCGCGACGTAGATTTAGAGCGCCAATACACCTGGTTAGCTAGCCCATTTAACTCAACGTATGAAACCAATAACGTGGCAGTATACGGCCAATTAGCAACTCCTATTGGGCCTAAAACCACCTTAATTACTGGCTTACGTGTTGAGCAATACCAAGGTGATTACACCGATAATAACGGTTTTATTGAAGATACCGACGACATTATGGTTGGCGGAAAAATAGCGCTTGAGTACCAAGTAATTGATCGCACCATGATCTACACCAGCATTACCCGTGGTTATAAAGCAGGCGGCATTAACTCAGAAGCGCTCGCTAAAGCCAAAGATGAAGGCTTAAACCTTGATGCTGAATTTTTTAAACAACACACCAGTTTTGATCCAGAATACTTATGGAGCGGTGAGTTTGGTGTTAAGGGATCATCCCTTGATGACAAATTTGTTCTGCGTTTAGCTGCATTTTATATGCACCGCGACAACATTCAATTAAAGTCGTGGCAAGTACAAGATCAGAAGTTTACCGGTTATGTAGATAACGCGAGCTCTGGCAGTAACTATGGTCTTGAACTTGAAGGTAGCTACCAGCTAACCGACGATTTACTTATTAGCGGTAGTGCTGGTTATTTAAATACTAAAATAAATAAATTTGTAACTAAAGCGGGTTTAAACCAAGACGGTCGCGACCAAGCACAGTCACCTAAATATCAATACGCACTGAGTGCCCGTTACAACCTTACCAACGAGCTTTATGCCATGGTAGGCGTTGAAGGCAAAGACGATTATTACTTCTCAGATAGCCATAATGCACAAGCACCAAACAGTAATTTAGTGAATGTAAGCTTAGGTTATGAAGCCGATAGCTGGGCTGTACGCGCTTGGGCACGTAACGTGTTTGACGAAACAGTACCTACTCGCGGCTTTGAGTTTGGCAACAACCCACTTGATGGTTACGCTGATCATACCTACACCCAACTAGGTGAGCCACGTGTAGCTGGCGTTACCTTTACACTTAATTTATAAAATCAAACTGACAGCTTTTAGTTGTCAGTGCTCTGTTATAAAAACACCGTGTTTATTTCAATAAACGCGGTTTTTTATGTGCTAGTCGTAGAGCCTGATCATGCGAGAGGTTAGTTACTAACTGACAGCCCCCCTGCATGTTAAGTTGCTTTAAGCCCTTGTCACATCAAACGCAATAACTTCTTTTATATTACTCTTTTGCGTGGCTAGCATTACTAGCCTGTCTATGCCCAGCGCTACCCCTGCACAAGGCGCTAATCCATGTTCAAGCGCAGCAATTAAATGCTTATCCATTGGTACTTGCTTTAAGCCATTTTGTTTACGATATTCATTATCGTCATTAAAACGCTTAGCTTGCTCTGTCGCATTAGTTAGCTCGTTAAAGCCATTAGCTAATTCCATATTTTTATAATACAGCTCAAACCGCCCTGCTACGCGACTGTCATGATCGCAAATTTGTGCCAGTGCTGCTTGCGATGCCGGAAAGTGATACACAAAACACGGCTTATGTTGGCCAATTGTTGGCTCTACTTTCATACAAAATAAAAGCTGCAGTAAAGTATCTCTATGCGTTTCATTTTTAGCTATATCAGCAAACCCTTGCTCGCAGGCAAGTTGTTGTAATTGCTCTAAACTAGCAGTGAGTGGATCAAGTCCAAGTACTTGTTCAAATGCGTGTTGGTAAGTTAACCGTTCACTCGGCGCAACATCTAAAATAAGCTGCATTAGCTCATCTATTTCAGCCATTAATGCAAATTCGTCAAACCCCGGTCTATACCATTCCAGCATAGTAAACTCTGGATTATGATGGCTGCCAGCTTCTTCGTTTCTAAATGCTTTACACAACTGAAATATAGGCCCTGAGCCCGCCGCTAACAAGCGCTTCATTGCAAACTCTGGAGAGGTTTGTAAATATAGCTCAAGGCCGCTGGCGTGCCCTGGGCCTACAAATCGAGTGTTAAAACTCACTAAGTGTATATCGGTTACACTGGCTCCGCTTAAACTGGGGGTTTCTACTTCCATTACATTGCGAGCATAAAAGAACTCGCGAATACTGCGTAAAATAACAGCTCGCTGCTTAAGTGTTGCAATACTTGCACTGGGAGCCCAAAGATTTACTGACATATTTTCTCCAAAAAAAATCCCAGCTTTTAAGCTAGGATTTTATAAAGCGACGCTTAAAATTATTTAACGCGGCTTACGTATTCACCGTTACGGGTGTCTACTTTAATAACTTCGCCTATTTGTACAAATAGTGGAACACGTACTACAGCACCAGTACTTAATGTTGCAGGTTTACCGCCAGTTCCGGCTGTATCACCTTTAAGGCCCGGATCAGTTTCAGTGATCTCAAGCTCAACAAAGTTAGGTGGTGTTACTACAATAGGATTACCGTTCCATAATGTAATTGTACACACGTCATTTTCAACTAACCATTTACCCGCATCGCCTAACGCTTTTTCGTCAGCAGCAATTTGCTCAAATGTTTCGTTATTCATGAAATGCCAAAATTCGCCGTCTGTGTATAAATACGCTAAATCAGTATCCATTACATCAGCACCTTCAACAGATTCACCCGATTTAAAGGTTTTTTCAAGTACTTTACCTGAAATAAGTTTACGGATACGAACACGGTTAAACGCTTGGCCTTTACCAGGTTTTACCATTTCATTTTCTATGATACTACTAGGCTCGCCATCCATCATAATTTTTAGGCCGCCCTTGAACTCGTTGGTGCTATAATTCGCCATCGTTTCCTCTATTTATATTTTTTCGAGTAATCTACGTGCCAATGATACAAAGAAATGAAGCAAATTTGCATAAAAACTGGCAAAAAGAATTAGCAAATGTAGTTACCTGCCCAAAAGTGTTGCTAGAAATGGTCGGTTTATCGAGCCAAGTCCATGATAACGACATAAAAGCTCGTAGCTTGTTCCCAGTTCGTGTGCCAATACCATTTATAAAAAAAATGCGTAAAGGCGATGCAAACGATCCATTATTATTACAAGTTATGCCGCGCCATCAAGAATTCTTAACTAAAAGTGGTTTTAATAAAGATCCCCTGCTTGAGCAAAGTAACCAGCAGCCAGGGCTATTACACAAGTATAAATCGCGTGTTTTAGTAATGTTTAAAACCGGTTGTGCAGTAAATTGCCGCTATTGTTTTAGACGCCATTTTCCGTATCAAGAAAACCAACTTAATAAGCGTAGCCTGCTAGATGCGCTTAGCTATATAAAATCCGACAATAATATAAATGAAGTGATTTTAAGTGGTGGCGATCCGCTCATGGCCAAAGACGATGCCATTAGTTGGTTTTTAGATGAGCTTGAGCAACTACCACAAATTAAACGCATGCGAATTCATACCCGTCTGCCGGTGGTTATTCCGGCGCGCATTACCGATGAGTTATGCGAAAGACTTGCAAGGTCGCCATTAAAAATTGTGTTTGTTAATCATATAAACCATGCCAACGAAATAGACGACGACTTTAAAGCCGCAATGCAAAAGCTTAAACAAGTAGGTGTAGTGCTATTTAATCAAGCGGTTATTTTAAAAGACGTGAACGATACAACTGCAGCACAAGTGAATTTAAGTGAAGCGTTATTTGATGCCGATGTATTGCCCTATTATTTACATTTGCTAGATAAGGTAGAAGGGGCAAGCCACTTTGACATTAGTGAGGAGCAAGCAATAAAAATAATGGCAGAGCTGTTAGAAGCCCTACCTGGTTTTTTAGTGCCTAAATTGGTCAGAGAGATTGGCGGTGAAAAAAGTAAAACGCCAATCGATCTTAAGTTAATTTAAAGCCGTATTTAAACGTAAATGTTTACGTTATTACCCAGTGTTGCAGTCGCCGACTGAGTCGGTGTTTGCGCGCTGGATGACTGCGCAGCACCCTCAATCAGTGCTAATGCAGCTGCGCCATCCGCTAGTTGCTGTTTTTTAGACAATGCAGCGCTCAACACTTCGCCGCCTTGGCTTGAACTTGGCATTACCGGTAAATTTCCGCCTGATATATTCATAAAATTAACCCACCTTTAATCAGTGTTTGTTGTGCAATTATTTAAAAGGAGTTAAACAAGGCACAGTGCTAAAAACCTGACTTTTAAATATAATCCAAGTAACATATACAGTATACGCATGCTACATAATAAATTATCGGCAACTCAATACAAAGCTTTAGGAAAACCATGGATTCTATTATTGAACAACTCAACGCTAACTTAAAAATTGTTTACCGACAGGCGCTTGATGCTGACAAAAAACTCGACGAGTTACAACAGCAAGGTCACGGCAAATTTAAAGCACTCTTTACAGCCGACTCAGGTTTTACCTTTGAAGCTAAACGCTTTAAGCCATATGTGCTTGATGTAGCAGCCGACGTAGAGAGCTTATCTAGTGACGGTTTTAATGAAGAAAAACTTAAAACCACCGTTATTAAATTACAGCAACTACTTACTTTGTTAGCTACGTTTAAGTAACGTAAACTTTAGTTAAAAAGTTTATGATTCTATAAGCATTAAAAGCGCCGCTATTTAGCGGCGTTTTTGTAAAGCTTAGTTAATCAACTTTCGGTAATATTTCCTCACCAAACCACTCTGTAAGTAAGCGTTTTTCGTAATTGAAAGGCCCATCTCGGCCCATTTTAATTTTATCCATAAAGCCCATATCTTTAAGCTTTACATCACTTGCTGCACTTATTACCTCACCTTTTTCATTAGTAAGTGAATAATTAAGTTTGAGTTGCGGAAAGTAAATAGGCTTAACCACCCTGATTTCATTTATACCGCCATAGCGTACATCGCCAGCTAAATCGACATCAGTAATCTCTAGGCTAAGTTTGTAGTCTTTTGGCAATTGCTCTGCAAGTTTAGCAACATGCTCTTCAATACTGCTCGCTATATGCTTATGGTACGAAGCTTTACCTTGATTGGATTCGCGTACATCACGATAGTCTTTAAAATCATGCCATTTAATAGCCGACTCACCCGCATGGGCAAGTGCTGGTAGTGCAAAGCACATTAACATTGCGATTTTGTTTACTGGATTCATATCACTCTCCAAAAAGGTGCGCCGAATATTACATTATTGCAATTAGGGCATGCTCAGTATTAACACCTAAATAACTGAGTTCATTTTAACAGCTGTTTATTAACTATAACTTAATCTTATGACATAAGTGTTATTTAAAGCGTTCAAAATGTAATCAAATATGTAAATCTAGCTTTTTTAAAATAACAGCGTATTTAAAGCAGATAATGCATGTAAAATATCGCAATTTATGGTGCAATCAACACTATTGATAAAAGGTATCCACGGAGCATTCATGACTATTTTAGTAACCGGTGGCGCAGGCTATATTGGCTCGCACACTGTTTTAGAACTTTTACAACAAAACAGTAATGTTGTTGTTATTGATAATTTAAGCAACTCATCATCAGAGTCACTTACGCGCGTTAAAAAAATTACCGGTAAAGAAGTAACTTTTTACCAAGGTGATATTCTCGATAAAGCATTTTTAGACTCAGTATTTGCTAAGCATACTATTGAAAGCGTAATTCACTTTGCTGGCTTAAAAGCGGTGGGTGAGTCGGTTGTAAAACCAATTGAGTACTATCAAAATAACGTACAAGGTACATTAACACTGGTTGATGCGATGCGCGATGCGGGTGTATTTAAGTTAGTATTTAGCTCATCAGCAACCGTTTATGGCGACCCAGCAAGCTTACCTATTAAAGAAGACTTTCCTGTTGGTGGCACCACCAACCCTTATGGTACATCAAAGTTAATGGTTGAAATGATGTTGCAAGATATCGCAAAATCAGACGAGCGCTTTGCCTTTGCTATTTTGCGCTACTTTAATCCAGTAGGCGCGCATGAATCGGGGTTAATTGGCGAAGATCCAAACGGGATCCCTAATAATTTATTACCGTATATTTCACAAGTCGCTGTGGGCAAGCTCAAGCAACTAGCCGTATTTGGCGATGATTACGACACAGTAGATGGCACCGGCGTGCGCGACTACATTCACGTAGTCGACTTAGCTTTAGGACATTTAAAAGCGCTGAATAAAATTGCCACAAACACCGGTGCATTGGTTTATAACCTAGGTACAGGCAACGGTTATTCAGTACTGCAAATGGTGAACGCCTTTATTAAGGCCAGTGGGCAAGCAGTACCATATCAAGTGTCACCACGTCGTCCAGGCGATATAGCCGCTTGTTACGCAGCTCCTGAAAAAGCCCTGAATGAACTAGACTGGCAAGCGATGCGCGGTATCGATACTATGATGCAAGACACCTGGCGCTGGCAGTCAAATAACCCAAATGGGTATAAGTAGAAAACCATATACCTATAATCAATATGTCCCTATTTTTATAGGGGCATGTTAATTATGATTGGAGTAAGTCATTTATTTAATTCAATAAAGATATACGTGTTCAAATTTAAGCTCAGAGTTTAAGGTTTAGAGTTTAACCTAGAACCTAGCCCTGATTTACTTCCTAGTACGATTATTATTTTTACCAATTTTGCATTTCGACTATACGCGATTGCGTTCGTGCATATTCAAAGCTTAGTTTTTTACCTTGATACAAGGTGTCTATATCAGCCTGTGCATTTATAACCAGTAACTTATGGCAGTCATAAAACTCATCGACTAAAGCAATAAAACGTCGTGCTTCATCATCAAAAAAGTGCTCGTCTAGAGTTTGTTTTTCACGCTGGTAGCTGTCCTCTATACCATGCACTATTACTTTACCGGTTGCGCCAACGCCCATTTTTGGCACATTTGCCACGTATAACACAGAAAATTGCTGAGCTAAAAACATGTAATCGTTAGCGCTACGCGGGCCAGAGCACAACGCCATAAAATCAATCATTAAGGCATTTGCTGTTTTTAATAAATAAGGCAGCGCTCTACCGTGTACCGTGATATTGCCACTGTGCGATGCTTGCGGGTACTGCGTTAAAAATTTAGCTTTAAAGTCATCACTGGGTAAATTAATAAAGTAATGACTACTATTTTTACCATAACGAAAACGATGATCCTCCTCTCCCGCTACATTAACTATCTCGCAATAATTATTAATTAAATCTATAGTAGGTAAAAACCGTGCTCGCTGTAGGCCATTATAATAAAGCTGCTCTGGTTTTGCGTTTGAAGTGGCCACCAACACTACACCTTGTTTAAATAACGCATCAAACAGCCGGGCCATAATCATAGCGTCGCCAATATCGCTAACAAAAAACTCATCAAAACATAGCACCCGAATATTTTTGGCCCAATTTTTAGCTATAATTATTAACGGATCTTTTTGCCCTTGTAACTGCCCTAACTGCTGGTGCACCTGCGCTATAAAGTGATGAAAATGCAGCCGCTGCTTTTTACTTATAGCAACATTGTTATAAAATAAATCCATTAACATGGATTTACCACGCCCTACCGGTCCATACAAATACACACCTTTTATGAGTGGCGACTTTTGCCACCAGCTATAGTGTATTTGTAATTGTTCACTAAGCGAATTAAGTGCCTGTACGGCATTATTTTGCGCAGCATCGAAGCTAAGCTCGCCCGATGCAACCTTAGCTTGGTAAAGGCTTATTATTTGTGTGTCCTGCACTGTCATGGTATTTCACTATCCGTTATAATCGCGTCCATTGTAGCCGACTCAAAATGTGAACCCCAATGAAATTCCCTTGCCGCCTAGATAAATTTATTAGCCATTTAGCAGAGCTGCCACGCTCAAAAGCCAGAGCCAGCATTAAACGCCAAGCCGCACTAGTCAATGGTGAAGTGGTCACTGCTTTCGATTTTCAAATTAAGCAGCAAGACGAAGTAGTTTTTCAAGGTGAACAACTCGTATTTTTAGGTAAACGCTACTTCATGTTAAACAAACCCGTTGGTTATGTAAGTGCCAATAGTGATGAACTACACAAAACGGTATTCGATTTAATTGACGAGCCAAATATGAGCGACTTTCACGTAGCAGGCCGCCTCGATATTGACACCACTGGCTTAGTTATCTTAACCAACGATGGCGACTGGTCGCATAAAATAACGTCTCCTAAAAACAATAAATTTAAAACCTACTTAGTAGAAACCCAAGAGCCCATTACTGACGAATCGTTAGAGGCACTGCGCGAAGGGGTACAATTACATAACGAAAAAGCTCTAACCCGTCCGGCAAAAGCAGAGCGCCTCGCTAATTACGGCTTACGTTTATCTATTTGTGAAGGTAAATACCACCAAGTTAAGCGCATGTTAGCCGCTGTAGACAACAAAGTGGTTGAATTGCACCGCGAACAAATTGGCAATATTAAACTAGACGAAAACCTAGCAGCGGGTGAATATCGCTTGTTAACAGCTGAAGAGGTTAAACTCTAAGGAACTTTTTAGGCTTCAATCAAGTATTAGTAACGAAAGATAAGGCAGCCTAAAAACACAGCACTTTTAACACAGATAACGAGCATAACAGAGCTTCGAGACTCTAATTTATTAAAAGGATATAACAGTGAAAGTATTAACTGTATTTGGCACCCGCCCAGAAGCGATAAAAATGGCGCCGCTAGTACATGCATTAACTAACGATAGTCGCTTTGAAGCTAAAGTTTGTGTAACGGCGCAGCATCGTGAAATGCTAGACCAAGTACTTGAGCTGTTTAAAATAACCCCTGACTACGATTTGAACCTGATGAAAGCGGGCCAAACATTACCAGAAGTAACCAGTCGTATTCTGCTAGAGTTAACCCCCGTACTTAAAGAGTTTAAGCCAGATGTAGTGCTTGTTCATGGCGATACCGCGACTACTTTTGCAGCAAGTCTGGCGGCTTATTATGAGCAAATCGCAGTAGGTCATGTCGAAGCAGGCTTGCGTACAGGTAATATTTACTCACCCTGGCCAGAAGAAGGTAATCGTAAATTAACCGGCTCACTTACAAAGTACCATTTAGCACCCACCGAAAATTCAAAAGCTAACTTATTAAAAGAAAACTACGCGGCTGAAAACATATCTGTAACGGGTAACACAGTAATTGATGCGTTATTAATGGTTAAACAACAAATTGAAAATGATGCAGAATTAAGCAATACACTCGCATCGCAATTCCCAATGCTTGATGAAAATAAAAAGCTTATATTGGTTACAGGCCATCGCCGTGAAAGTTTTGGTGGCGGGTTTGAGCGAATTTGCGAAGCATTAGCGCAAACCGCAAAAACTCATCCAAATACGCAAATACTTTATCCCGTGCATTTAAACCCGAATGTACAAGAGCCGGTAAAGCGCATTTTAAAAGATGTTGATAACGTACATTTAATAGAGCCACAACAATACCTGCCATTTGTATACTTGATGAATCGTGCTCATATTATTTTAACTGACTCAGGTGGCATTCAAGAAGAAGCACCAAGTTTAGGTAAGCCTGTATTAGTTATGCGTGATACCACAGAGCGCCCAGAGGCAGTTGAAGCAGGTACAGTGAAATTAGTTGGTACCGATGTAGCTAAGATCACCGCAGCATTAAATGAGTTGTTAACTGATGATGCTGCATATAAAACAATGAGTCGCGCTCACAACCCTTATGGTGACGGCAATGCATGCCAACGTATATGTGATATTTTAGCGCGTTAAAAGTTGAAGACGCTAGGCACTAGGTTCTAAGCAATTTATCGATAACTTGGCGAGAAAACCCAGTGATTTTTAGTCGCTGGGTAGTTCACAACTACGAGGCCTAATTGTAAATGCGTGCTTGGCTAATTACTTACTGACACCTGAAACCTAATGCCAGCTTTTAATTTTTAAGACTTTATTTGCACTAAGTCAAAGTTCACCATGCCTGGTACTATGGCTTGTAGGCGAGATTCAGTCACATCAAGGGCGTTTAAACATTCGCAGTATTCTGCAGCTTTTAGTTCGAGTTGGCGGGCTTTTTCTTGGAGTGATTTATCTATTTCTGATGAAATGATATCCATGCGTTGGCTCATGTCGTTCATTCGATCTTCAATATTACCTTCGCGCGATTTAAATGCATCGCCTAACGACATTAAAATAGCCCCGAGGGAGCCATGCACTGCCGAGTGAATTTTTTTGCTAATATCTTTAGTGAAAAAGTCGTCTATTTTGGAAAGTGATTGCGGCGCAATAAAGAAAAAATCATCGCCGCGTTTAAACTTATCCATTAGCGCACGTTCAACGTACTGCAATTGCGTTTTAAGCACTTCTGATTCTTTATCTGTCATGCCTTCAACAACATGCTCAATTGCACTGAGCCCTAAATTAACGCCATCGGTGGCTAAGTTAACGAGTTCAGGAACAGTTTGACGAATACCGCTGCTAAACTGCTCAAGGACTTTACTTTCGTCATCACTTAAGTCAATCCAATAGCCACGGATAAACAATTGGTTATTATTATTAATTTGTACGCGGGTTTGGCCTTTATCAACAATGCGAATAATATCATCAGTAATGATTAAACCGTGACGAAGCTCTACATCACACTGCTTTTGCGCAAATACGTTATTGCTTAAAAGTGCTACAGACAACGCCAATATCGAACGAGATAAAAACGCCATAAACACCTCAAAATAGCCACAACAGAAGGCGGGTAGATTAACAAAAAAACAACTTTATGCAAGCAAAAGTAACACAATAACAAAGACAGCCCTGCGTATTTAACCTATGCAATGAGTAATACAAAAAAACACCGCGTTTAAATTAAGCACGGTGTTTTTTAATTTCTTAGTTAAAAGCCTCCTGCTGCTTTATTGCTAAAAGCGATCCTTTTAAATTGGCGAACCTGGCGGGATTGGTAATGCTTTAAAGTTATCTGGCCAGCTACCTGTGGTTAAAAACAGGTTAACTTGTTCAGCTAAATATTGTTTAAACGCGCTTTCACCTATACTGGTGTTGCTTAGTAGTGAATTTTGTTCAAAGTCATCTTTTAGCTTAGTTAAATAGTAACGCAGTTGTGCTTGTACTTCTGGACTTACGTTATCGCTGGCCACTAAATCAGCCATTGTTTTAGCACTTAAAAATTGCACTCGCTGAGTGATCTTTGCCACCATGTTATTGGATGGCAATGCCACAAAAACCTGCTTATAAAGCTGTAAAAGTAACTCATCTAAACTATAAAAATCATTACTGCGTGCTTGTTGTTGCGCAAGGCGATTTAAACGCTGTGCATTTAGTAATAACGATAAGCTATGCTGCACGGCAACTTCAGGTAGGGCCATAGCATCAAGGGTTAAACCAGTGCGCCCCACTATACTTTCACGCGTCCTAGACTCACCATACGCTTTAGGTGGAATAAGTGCGAGTATTGACTCTGGCAACACTAAATTACTGCCCTCAAGAGTGGTTAAAATAGCTTTAACCGCTTGTTGTTGCGCTTGCTTAGCAACCACTTGCGCGCCTTTTACAGGTTTATCACCGCGTACTTCGTACTCGTAATTTACCCCAGCAATTAATTTAGCCACCGCCTCTACTTGGTAACGGTGAAATAAATACAAGGGCACCAGTTTTTCTTCTAATTGCGATAACGCCTCTCCCGTTTTTATATTATGAATACCAAATTGTGCGAGTGCTTGCTTACGCACTTCTAGTACTCTTAATAGCTCTTCGCTTGGTGCTGCGCCGTTATCCCACAGATGAGCCGTAGGATGCGCACCACCGGCAGCGCGTGCGTCGCTATCAGATATAAACTCGAGCCCTTTAGTGTTGTTTTCTTTTAAAATAGCCGCCAATGCTGCTGCTTCGTTTTGATTAGTAAAGTCGCTGTAGCCGTATTTAATAACTTGTGTATCCCACACACCCATACCCGTAGCATAACCGCGTGACACATCAAGCTTGCCTTGTTCATCAAAGCTAAGCAGCGGATGCGGATAATCCATTACCGAGGCTCTATCGCCCACTGAAGCGGCAAAGTTATGAGAAATCCCCAAGGTATGCCCAATTTCGTGAGCACTTAACTGCCTAATACGATCAAGCGCCATGGCTTGTAGAGTTTTTGCTATTTCATTGCCGTTTAAGTAAGGCGCAGCCAGCGCTTCTGCAATTAAAATATCTTGGCGTACGCGCAGTGAACCAAGCGTTACATGCCCTTTTATTATTTCGCCGGTGCGCGGATCAATTACCGAACTGCCATACGACCAACCACGAGTAGCACGATGCACCCACTGCACTACGTTGTAGCGAATATCCATAGGATCAGCGTTTGTTGGTAGTACTTTTATTATAAATGCATTTTTATAACCCGCTGCACTAAACGCTTCATCCCACCACTGTGCACCTTCAAGCAATGCACTTTTTACCGGCTCCGGCACCCCAGGATCAAGGTAATAAACAATCGGCTCAATGGGCTCGCTAATAGGTAAACTCGGATCTTTTTTAGTTAACCGATGGCGTGGTATATATCGCACATACATAGACTCGCCAAGTGCTGCAGCATAGTTTTTATGCTCAATACTCCAAAAACCCGATTGTGGATGGAAGTTGCGCGGGGTGTAGTTATCGTCTGGTAATTTAATTAGTGAATGGTGCATATGCACAGTTAACGAATAAGCGTCAGGGCTTATTTCACGCACAAACTTACCCGGTTGAGTACCGGCAAAGGTCAGCACAGCTTCAAGCTCTGTATTATTAATAAATGCTTTAGAGCGACTCATATAAACTGCACTACGCGATTCGTCTAGATTAAAGTTACCTTGTTTAGTCGCTGCCAGGGTTCGATTTACACCGTGTACATCACTAAGTAAATACGGAGTGTAATCGATTAATAGCGCCCGCTTATTTTGCGCAACCACTTTAAAGCCCGCTAATATACTTGATGCAAACGCTTCATTAATACTTTGCTGCTCGGCTTTATTACTGGTATTTGCGCGATAGTAAGTATTTACAGCACGTAGCATTACTTTGTCGCCAAAGCGCTCAAATTGCACTAAGTGTGTATTACCAAGCTGCCCTCTATCGAGCCCTATATCGTTAGAGCCCAAGCCATTTGGCAAGCTTTGCTGTAGCAAAAATTGCTGCTCTAGTTTATCTACTTTTAAATAAACCTTGCCGTTTTCTGTATCGTAAAAAAATGAAAAATATCCCGGAAAATGATTCATCTTTCCAGTAAATTCATCAATAGACTTAATTGCTGCGTGCGCTTGAGTTATCATAGTGAGCAACACAGTAAAGAGAATGTAACCTAGTAGTTTTATTTTTTGCATAATCTTATCTTTGTTATTGGCGTTTTAAGTACGATTAGGTAACCCCATTATAGGGGGGAATTTAAACAATACAGTTATTTAAGACGAATTTCAGCGCTCCAAACTAATCCCTCTCACATTATGATTAGTTTAATCACGTTATCAGGAAAATAGAATGCGTAGACTTCCTCCAGTATTACTTGAAGATGGTTGCCCAAGAGAGTTAATCTCTTTGATCAGAACTATTTTAGCCGCATGTAAAGAAATTTCATTTCGTGTTGGCCAAGGCGAATTATCGGGTGTATTAGGCTCAACACTTGACGAGAATATTCAAGGCGAAACTCAAAAGAAGCTTGATGTTTTAACCAACCAACTGCTTAAAGATATATTATTGGAATCGGGCTACGTAAAAGCCATCGCCTCTGAAGAAGAAGACCACACAGTTGCTGGTAATCCTGATGCAGAATATATTGTAGCGTTTGACCCACTTGATGGCTCATCAAACACCGACATAAACTCGTTAGTAGGTACTATTTTTTCAGTAATGAAAGCGCCTGAAGGCGCAGATCCTGCTGACCAAAGTATTTTTATGCAACCGGGTATTAATCAAGTAGCGGCAGGTTATGTATTATATGGTCCATCGACTATATTGGCGCTAACGACAGGTAAAGGCACCCGCTTTTTCACCCTAGATAAAACTCACGGCACCTTTTTATTAACTCAAGATTTTGCAAAAATACCAGCAGATACCAATGAATATGCTATTAATGCGTCAAACCAACGCCATTGGCAACCGGCTATGCAAAACTACATTAACGACCTTGTAGCTGGCGACACTGGCCCACGCGCTCGAAACTTTAATATGCGCTGGATTGCTGCAATGGTAGGCGATGTACACCGCGTATTAAGCCGTGGCGGGTTATTTACCTACCCAACCGATACCAAAAACCCAAGCCAACCAAATAAACTACGTCTGCTTTACGAAGCAAACCCTATGGCCATGCTAGTAGAGCAAGCTGGCGGGATTGCCTCAACTGGCACCGAGCGCATTATGGACATACAACCTAATGCCATTCACCAGCGCGTAGCTGTAATTTTAGGCTCAAAAAACGAAGTAGAAACCTGCTTGGGATATCATAAGTAATAAATAGAAATACAAGGTTTTAGGTATCAGATTTTAGGCGAGAATTAAGCCAGCGCGGTGTTTAAGTTAACCGTAGATACAAGGCGGGGCTTTATGCCGCGCTTGTTAAATTTATAAAATGCGCGAGGTAAACTCCCGCCTACGGTTCGGTATTTTATCAACACCTGAGATCTCGTACCTTTAATACTTGACTAAAAATTAGCCAAGCTTTTACTCTTGTAAAAGCGTGGCTAATTTGGCGAGCTTTTCATAATTAAGCTCGCCCATTTGCTCACTGTTACTAAGTGCATAAATAACGCCTTCACACTCAGCGCAATCAATATCATCTCGCGCTTCAATCACATTCGCCCACAGTTCCAAGTCATCAAGTACTATTTCATTATGTAAACAACGCTCAAACACATTTAGTATGATTGACGTACTTAGGGTAAATAATGGCTGTTTTGCTGCTGCCGCAGATACAATAACAGCAATAGCCTCGTCTTTTTCTGGCCCGAAGGTAATAAACTGCGCTAATGCTTTTTGTATATCCATAATATTGTTATTCTGCGCTCACCGTGATTTAAAAGTAAAATAATGACCCAAATTAACTGCCCCCAATGTAATGCTGCTCTTACCTGTAATGTGACTGACATATCAGCATGTTGGTGCAACGAGTTACCCGCTATTTTACCGTTAGATCTTAACGCTACAAGCTGTTTATGCCGTAACTGTACGCTGGCTAAAATAAACACTTACTTACAAAGCCTTTACTCGCAGCCGATTAAAATACAACTCGCGTTTGCTAAGCAATTTAAAAATAATGGAGAGCTGATTGAAGGGCTCGATTACACTATGCAAAACAGCTATATGGTATTTAGTAAGTGGTTTTTTTTAAAGCGTGGCACATGCTGTAAAAATGGCTGCAAAAATTGCCCGTATAAGTAATAGCAGGTGTTAGATTTTGATACGACCTCGATAAAGTAGATACGAGGTTTAAGTTTTGGGTAGCTGGTTGGGGTTTTATACCTCGCTTTTTTTAATTAAAAAGCACGAAATAAATTCGCATCTACAGGTTTGGTGTTTGTCGTTAGCGGAGTTTTTCAAGTTAGTCGTCGCATCTACGAAAGAGCAGTGTTCAGCTAAAAAGCTAAACTAATTTAGTGTTTAATTAATGCCTGATCTCTTCTCATTTACGCTCATTATCTTCTCCTTGTGCAAAAAGTGTTTAAGTGAAATATTCACAAAGAGCATAAGAGACGCTGCGCTTTAGAGGAGTAATTAGTTATGGCTAAGGGCTATGAGTTAAGGCAACGAGCAATATGGTGTAATCTATTGCTTTTGTTTGCTCATTGGCTTCTCATTGTGCAAGTAGGCTTTATATTTTTAAGCGATATTAGATGAATGCGAAGTGAATTTGCACGCAGGGCCGGTATTTAGGTTTAGCGCGGTGTTTGTTACAGGATCGTTTTTACTAATAACTCACCGCGGCTTTATCTACTCTTTATTTTCTTCCCCATTCACTCCATGAACCGTCGTAAACACTTAAGTTAGCGTAACCGCACTCATCAGCAAATAACGCTAATATGCAGGCGGTTATACCCGCGCCACATGTAAATTGTAGTTTTTCTGCATTACCGACTAGGGCTTTAAATTGCTGCTGTATTTCGCTAAGTGACTTAGTCTCACCACTGCACAATAATTCGCTATAAGGTAATGAAAGGCTATTAGGAATATGGCCGCTGCGCATATCAGCACGGGGTTCAGGGTCTTCGCCTGTAAAGCGTTTATGTGCACGCGCATCGAGTAATACTATGGCCGGATCATCAATTGCGTTTTGTACCTGTTGCTTATTAATAAAATAACCCGCTTTATAACGTGCAAAAAAATTACCATTATGTTTTGCCTTGCTATAGCCTTGCTGTACCGGGTAGCCACTCTCAAGCCATTTACTTAGCCCACCACTGAGCACTTTTACATTATCAAAGCCCATAGATTTTAGCATCCACCATGCCCTAGCTGCGCTAAACAAGCCCTCATCTTCATAAATAACAATGTACGAATCGTGGTTAACGCCTGCCTTTTGCATTACTTGAGTAAATTGCGTTTCGCTACGCAAAGTATTAGGTAATGGGTTAGAGCGATCTGCTAGTTCATTTTTAATATCAAAGCGCTGCGCGTTAGGCAGCATAGCTATTGGAGAGTACTCCCCAATAAAGGATGCGCGCAACATCCCTGCATCAAGAATAACGAGTTTAGCTTGCTCTAAACGCGCATATAACCATTGTGTGCTGACTATATTTTTCATTTTTTACCAAATTTGAAGGCATGCAATAACTATATTTTGTTAAAGTCTGCTTATAAATAAAATTTAGGCTGGTTACAAATTAGAAAAATGCTAAAATAGCTGCTTTGATATTTCTAAATAGAGTAAAAATTATGTCAATCCCTTTTTACATTATCAACATGCAAGGCTGTGAAGAGCGTTGGGAAGCAACTCAAAAGCAACTAACCAACTTGCATTTAACGGCTGAACGCTTTGAAGCTACCATTGGCAAAAATCTTAGTGAGCAAGAGATCCTCAACTGGTATTGCCCGAAAAAAAATAAAAAACGCTACAACCGCGATCTGACATTGGGTGAAATTGGATGCTATGTTAGCCATATGCGTATTTGGCAAAAAATAGTTGATGAAAATATATCTTTTTGTGTCGTATTAGAAGATGATCTCTCCATTAAGGCTTCACTTAAAGATGTTGTTGATGTAGCGATTAAATTAAATAATTGGGATTTAATAAAGCTATCAAATGACCGAAACTTTCCATTTATAGACAGTGCTATATTAGAAAATAATCTAACAGTAGGCAACTATAAAAAAGCCCCTAACGGTACTCAAGGCTACATCATTACATTAAGCGGCGCTAAAAAGCTACTGCAAAGAAAGCCATTTTTTAGACCTGTAGATGTCGATATACAATTTCACACAGAAGTAGGGCTAAATATGATTGGCATAAAACCCTACCCAATTGCCGAAGATCGAAGTTTTATTAGTGAAATATCAACTATGAATGGCGGTAAACACTCTAACCACAGTACATTCATCAGAAATTTAATCCACAGATCGAGTATTTATAGGCAAAGACAGTATAAAACAGCAGATCTTTCTAGCATTATTGGTAAATAATAAAAGCGCCATCTCATTTTTCGCAATGTTCGATTACATTTTAATAATATTGCTCCGTAACAGCGCCATTTTCGATATTATTTTATTTTGTACCGGATGGGGTATACTTTGCTCGTCCATCGCATTAATTAGCAGATCGACTACATGATTAAAATCTTTTTCATTAATATTCATGCCGGTATGAATAGCAACCATAGAGTCGCCTTTATACTCACACGGGCCGTTTGTTAGCGCGCATAAGTGGCTTATAAAGCCTTGGCGAAAATGAGTAATGTTACTGTGCTCAAAATAGTGAAACACTTGCCTGTCATTACCAATTTGATAAATAAAGCTATCCACTAGTTTTTCTATGCCGGCATTACCATTTATTTGCTGATACAAACTCTGTTTAGGCTTGCTGCTACAGCCAGCTAATACACTTGTAGCCAATAAAAATAGTATAAAAATTCTCATTACCAATATCCTGTCACCGATAAATACCAACCGGTTTGATCGCTTGCTCCAGCTATACTGCCTAAATCTAAGTAGGCGGCGGTTACGCTCATATGTTTATTTGGCATCCAAGCTACAAACACATCTTTCCAATCTTGCTCGCCTAATCCTAGGTTATTTGTTTTTTGACGATACTCAACACCTAACGCTACTTCACGGCTTAAAAATATTGCTGTGCTTGCCTCAAATAACAATTTATTGCTGGTATTATTACCGCCATAACCCAGTAACCCTAGTTGGTTGGCTTTGCTGTAACGGGTGGTCACGTTCCAAAACCAGTTGTATCCTGCAATAGCACCTAAGTGTAACTTGCTTGCCGCTAAGTAAAAGTCGGTGCCGCTGGTGCTTTCTGCACCCACTAGCTTTGCAACCGTGCCATCGTCTAACGACTTATGCTGTATACCTAAACTTACCTGTGGCCAACTACTGTAAACAATGTCGCCATATAAACGAACTTTAGCACCAGTTATCGACTGCTCTATTTGCGTACTCAGCGCGGGTACATCAAACTCTTGCTGCGCATAGCTAAGCTCAACGCGATTAAACAAATTAAGCTGTGCGCCACATACATCTAACGTATAGTCGGTTACATCTGCACGGCTACAAAAACCATTAACCGAAACCTCATCCTCACTGGCATACCCAGCAAGTTGCGCCCACGGAACAAGGCCACCGCCACCAGCGCCCTCAACTTGAGACACCCCAGGAGTAGCTAATAATTTACCGCTACTCGCAGCAGTAATAAAACTGGCTGTGAGTAATACCCCCGCCATAAAACACTTAATGTACGCCATCGTATTCCTCTAACCACTGCTCTAATAGCTCAGCTTTTAATGGTCGACTTAAATAATAACCTTGTGCGTGATCGCATTGCATCTGCTTAAGTAATGTTAAGGTTCCTACAGTTTCTACTCCTTCGGCAACTACCGAAAACCCTAATTGATGCCCTAAAGTAATACTCGACTGCACAATAAATTGATCTTTTTGCGACTCATCAAGCTTTAAAATAAAGCACTTATCTAATTTAAGCTCATCAATTGGCAGCATTTTTAAACGCCCTAACGATGTTTGCCCTACGCCATAATCATCAAGCGATATTTTTACCCCAATAGCTTTTAAGTTTTCGAGGGCAATTATGCCTTTTTCTTCATTTTCGATCATATCGCGCTCGGTGAGCTCAATGGTGATCAACGCAGGGTTAACCTTATGCTTTTTTAAAGTACGTACTAATGACGAATGAAACCCCGCAAACGCAATATCTTGTGCCGATACATTGATAGCCGCTTGTAAATGTATGCCTTTTTGCTGCCAAGCGGCAACTTGTGCAATAACGGTATTAACCACCCAGGCAGTGAGCTCAACAATTAATCCCGACTGTTCGGCTAAATCAATAAACACCTCAGGCGACACCCAACTACCATCTTTACGTTGCCAGCGAATTAAGGACTCAACCTTATCAACCTTTTGTATTTTCATATTTAGTTTTGGCTGATAGGTCATAAATAACTGGCCGTCATCATCGCTTATAGCTTGCTTAAGCTCATCAAGCATAACTAAGCGCTCTAAATGCGCTTCGTCTTCGCCTTGTTGATAGTAATGAATATTTTGATGATGGCTGGTTGCGCTTTCTACTGCTATAAGTACTCGACGAATTAGATCCTCAGCTTGTTCACCGTGTAGCGGATATTGCACCACCCCCACACTAAAGCGTAAATTTATTTTTAAGTTTTGAATGGTGTAACCCGCTTGGAGCTGCGCCATTAAAGCAATAATGCCGCGTTTAAATTCGCTCACTGCCCCCGCCGGAAATACGGTTAAAAATTCATCACCACCAATACGCGCATGAAACCCACCCAACTCCTCTGAAAACTCACGAATACGATGTGCCACCGCTTTTAAGCACTTATCACCAATGCGTGGCCCCAACTTATCGTTTATATGTCGCAGGCCTTTAATATCGATAGCTACTAACGTGTGTGCAGTGCTTTTATTTAATTGTTTAGCTAGCATTTCTAGCATAGCCGAGCGGTTATAAAATCCGGTTAGCGCATCATGGCGAGCTTGGTAGCTAATTTGCTGTTCACGCTTATTTATATCACTCCCCATGTGATGAAAAGCATCCATAAGGGTAGTTATTTCACAGCTTTGTTTGCTGCCTTTAAATTCAAAATTATAATTACCCTTTGCAAATTGCTTAGCCACCACGGCCAATTGCGACAGTGGTGTAGTTAAATTATTTGCTAATAAACTACTGGTTACTACCCCAACAATTAAAGTAAGTATGGCAAGTATAATCAGCGTAATAAATAGCTGTTCAAAATCGCGATAGCTTTGGGTTAAATCGGCGCTGAGCAAAATTATTACCGGGTGAGCTTGTAGTGCAGGTAGCTCAATATCGCGATTTTTATATACTAAATAATCACCAAAAAATCGCGACGTCGTTTTGCTATTAAAATAATCAACTGGTCGAAAGTTTGCTGGAGGGGCTACCAGTGAGGTTTTTACTAAGCTATCTGCGTTCGCTATAAAGCTTACTTCCATACCGGTTAGGCTTTTAAGTTCTGAAGCTACATTACTGGTTATTTTAAAACCCACCAAACTGTAAGCTATGGTGCGCGGGGTTTTAACTGGCAGTAAAATAACCTGATACAGCTGGCCATTTAATACCACAAAACTAGAGCGCTCCGCGGTAGTTAATAACTCACTCATTAAAGGCTGCAGATTATCGGTAAAGTTGTCCTCATCATCATTGGTTGATATTAACAGCCCCGACAAATCTAACAGCAGCATTAGTTCGGCATTTATACGCTGGCTATGATTGTATAAAACACTGCTTATAGTAGCAGCGTCACGCGTGGCAACCGCTTGTTTAAAGCCAAAATCGGAGGTGAGTACTTTAGCGGCAGTTAATAGTAGGTTTTCTTTCGAGTTTAAATATTGTTTATAAACATTTTGTGCCACGCTTATGTCTTGATTGACTTTTTCTTCTTGAAACTTACTTGTAGACCACCAAAAGCTCAGCAAACTAACCACAGTGGTTAATAACACCAAGCCTACACATAAAATGGTTATACGGTTTCGCAAATTGTTAGTCATTACCGCCCTTAAACTGACTGCCAAAGGTGTTACGTGGTGCTGGCGAGGAAGTATTTATGGTTATAGGTAAAATAGCTTGTGGCTCTATATTCATCATTTTTTTATTTTCTAAAGGCGCAGTTTGCAACGCATGCCAAATACTTATTTGCAAAGGCTGCGTAGTAACAGGCAAACTTACAACTCCGTTTTTATCGGTTTTATAAACTTGCTCACTCTTAGCCACATAGATATAACCCACCATAGAATCATGAATATTACAGCCTAGTACCACAACACCTTGAGTGTCAAAAATAATTGGCTCTTTGGGTTGCCCTGAGTAGAGTTTTAATTGAAAAGATTTAGCGCTTGAAAACGAATACACGTTATGGCGAATATTATCGCTATTAGGAAAGTTAACTAATTGCCCTTGCTGCACAATAAGTAGCTCAGGTAAAAACTGCTTATTTACCTGATCTATTACCGCAACGGGGAGCTTTTTAACACTTGGATTTGTAGGCTTAAAAGCAGTGTTTGCTTGGCCTATTTCAACAACGGCATTGGGTAATACCATACCGTGTTGATCTTTTATTACTAAATCAATATTTGCGCTAATAGCAGCGTGGCTAAAAAGCACACTTAAAGCGAATAAATAACGTTTTTTTGCAAAAAATTGCAATGCTCGTTCAAACATAACCATACTCAAATATTAATTTTAAGTTCAGTTAATTAGAGACGAGCACCAATTGCAAGAAATATAGTTCAGTCACTAAAAATAAACATTTTAGCATTCATTTTTTAGCACTTTAGTCGTGTTATTTTATAATTAATCCATAATCGGCATCTAAAATAGCAATTACTTCTTGACGCGGATCAGCAGGAATAACAATCTCTTTGCCCACTATTTTACTGGCAATGCCTACGTAGGTATTTGACACTTCAAGCATTACTGACTCAGGTAAAATGTAATCTTTAGCTAGCTGCTCACGCTCATCCATGCGGTCTTTATTAAGTAGTACGTCGCTCTCTGGCACGTTATTAATTAACAGCTGACGAAAACCTTCCTTTGAGTTTTCAACAATCTTGCCATCTTTATAAGATGCCTCATCCCAAATACGTGATGAATCAGGCGTGCCTACTTCATCAATATAAATAAGCTGCTCTGCGCCATTTATATCTTCTACATAGCCAAATTCAAATTTGGTATCTACAAATATTTGCCCAAGCTTAGCCAGCTCGCCACTTATTAGCTCAAAACCTTCCACTAATAACTTTTCGTATTGGGCTACATCATCTGCCGTTCTAAAGTTAAATACGCTTAGGTTATTAGTAATATTGCTACGCGTTATATTTACATCATCAACTGGGGGAATATCTGCCACGCCAGTAATAATGCCTTTGGTAGAGGGGGTAATTAATACTTTATCGAGCTTTTGATTAGCTGTTAAACCTTCTGGTAAATTAATACCACAAAAGTTTCGTACGCCTTTAGCGTAGTCGCGCCACATGCTGCCAGTAATATATTGGCGGGCAATGGCTTCTACTTTTACCGTACTGGCTTTACGTACAATCCAAACATATGGATGTGGAATATCAACAATGTGATTACCCGCAAGGCCTGCCTCATCAAATAACTTAAACCAATGCGCAGCCACCGAGTTTAACGCTATGCCTTTACCTGGCACGCCATTTAAACCGTTTTCACCTTGCCAAATACAATCAAAAGCCGAAATTCTATCGGAAATAACCATAATTGCCAGCTCAGTATCGGCCGGCACTTTATAGCCCTTTTCGTTAATTAAACGTTTGCTGTCTGCGTCGGTTAGCCAATAAACCGAGCGTACTTTACCACTGTGTACGTCACCTTTGGTACGAATAGGTAGATCATCGTTTACGTCTAAAACTTTATAGCTAGTCATGCTATCTCCGGGGTTAGGCATGCTCAAAGAGCAAAGTATGGAATTGGGGTTAAAGAGAGCATATAATAATGCAGCCAACTGCAAAGCTCAATCTTACGCCTAAACAAATATAACGACTTTATTTATCTGCAAGTAACAATGGAGTAAACTTGAGCTGTTCAAAAATCTTAAGGAGTTAAATTGGACTACCTAGCCGTCAGCAAAAATAAAAAATATTTAATGTATATTTCTCAAAATTACTCATATGCTATTTTAAGGCCTTTACAAGCACAAATTTTGGCTCACGGTGGTGAAGTTTGTTGGTTTTTAGAAGGTAATGACGTTAATCCTGACTTTTTAGCCGATGATGAAATACAACTTAACTCAATTAAAGCAATAAAACAGTGGTCGCCCGATGCGACTTTTGCCCCAGCTAATTTAATACCTACTTTTTTCCCAGGTAAAAAAGTTGCTGTTTTTCATGGTTTTGATGCCGGTAAGCTAAATAAAAAAGGCGAAAATGACCACTTTAAAGCCAGAGGCTGTTTTGATCTGTATTGTACACAAGGCCCAAATACTACTGGGCCATTTAAAGCATTAGAACAGCAGCTGGGTTATTTTAAAGTAACCGAAACAGGCTGGCCGCCGTTGGATCGTTTTTTTATTACCGAAGACACTAACCGTTACAAAGATAGCAGCGACACGCGCCCCACATTATTAATTTGCTCTACTTTTTCTAAGCGCCTATCGCTCGCGCCTAAATTATATGAACAAATAAAGCAATTTAGCCAACACGGTAAATGGCGCATTTTAATGCAGTTTCATCCTAAAATGCCCACAGAGTGGATCACTAAGTACAAAGCACTCAGCAATGAAAATTTAACCTTCGTTGAAACTGACAACGTATTACCTCTACTTCAAGCAGCTGATGTAATGCTGTGCGATACGTCATCTATATTGCAGATGTTTTTAGTACAGCGAAAACCTGTAGTGACTTTTTGCAATAAAGCTCCCGCAAAGTATTTACTTGATATCACCAATGCACAAGAGGTTGAAGCCGCAATAGAACATGCTTTTACTTATCCAGCTGAACTAATTAATAATATTGAGGAATATTGCCAACAGTTACATCCGTATGCCGATGGTAAATCAAGCGAAAGAGTACTTGCCGCAACCAATGAACTACTGCTTAGTAATGAAAAACTAAAAAGCAAACCACTCAATCTGATCAGACAGTTTAAAATGCGTAAAAAACTAAATTACTGGGGTTGGTAAATTAAACAATAGGCTAAAGGACAGATTTTATCTGTCAGGTATCAGGTTTTAGGTAAGAATTAACCAAGTTTAGTGTTTAGGTTATCGTTTCCGCATCAACCACTTGCCTAGTACCAGCCCTACTGGCCGCTGAAATATAACCACTGAACGCGCCCCTCCTTCCTTTCCCTTTTATTATCGCTTAACATCACAACTATAAATGTTTAACTATTAAGTTGTTATGATCACACTTTCTAAGCTGTTATTTAAATGGCATAAAAATGCAGTTAGCCCCACACTTAATATTAACCAGCTGAACATTAAGCAAGGCGAGCATGTGTTTTTACATGGACCAAGTGGCTGTGGTAAGTCTACTTTACTGTCGTTATTAGCGGGTATTAATACCGCCACCAGCGGTGAGGTAAGTATTTTGAATAAAAACTTAAACACCCTAAGTAATACTCAACGCGATGTATTTAGAGCGGATCATATTGGTTATATTTTTCAAAATTTTAATTTGCTCCCCTATTTAACGCCGCTGGAAAACGTAAGCTTGGGTTGCCAGTTTTCAAAGCAGCGCCAACAACGGGCGCTGCTGCAATCACACTGCTTAACCGCAGAGTCCGCAAGATTGCTTAATGCCTTAGGGTTAGCGCAACATTTACATCATCAAGATGTGGGTAAATTAAGCATTGGCCAGCAACAACGTGTGGCTGCCGCGCGTGCATTTATTGGCAGCCCAGAGTTAATTATTGCCGACGAGCCCACATCGGCGCTCGACACCAACAACCGTCAAAGCTTTATAAAACTGCTGTTTGAGCAAGCTAAGCACGCCAACAGTACTTTAGTATTTGTTAGCCACGACGAAAGTTTGCAACCACTTTTTAATCGCAGCATCGATTTAGTTAATTTGCAGGCAGCATCATGATCTTAATTAAACTCGCCTATAAAAGCCTATTAAACCGTCGTAGTAGCGTGCTGTTAACCTTACTTACCATCGCCATTAGCGTCATGTTACTGCTAAGCATTGAACGGGTACGCATAGACGCAAAAAGCAGTTTTAGTAATACTATTTCGGGCACCGATTTAATTGTCGGTGCGCGCACTGGCGATATTCAATTGCTGCTCTCGTCCGTATTTAGAATAGGCCACACTAACAATGGTGTGAGTTGGCAAAGTTATGAATACATAACCGGACAACGCGGCGTAAAGTGGAGCATTCCAATAAGCCTTGGCGACAGCCACAAAGGCCAAGCAGTATTAGGCACCACCCTTGATTACTTTAATTATTATCGGTTTGGCAAAAAGCAGCCACTGAGCTTTAAGCAAGGCCACGCATTTAACACGATTAACCAAGTCGTACTGGGGAGTGAGGTAGCGAGTAAATTAAACTATAAACTGGGCGACAGCATTGTTATATCTCATGGTATGGGCAGCACTAGTTTTCATCATCATGATGACAACCCGTTTAAAGTGGTCGGTATTTTAAATGCCACCGGCACACCAGTAGATAAAACGCTGCATATACCGCTGGCCGCTATCGATTTAATCCATGGTGGCCATAGTGCAGAGCATGACAAACATGAGCACGAGGAACATAGCAACTTAGTTGGCCACCCAAAACAAATTACTGCGTTTTTAATGGGCTTTAACTCACCACTTTACACGCTGCAAATTAGGCGCAATATAAACCAATATAAAAAAGAAGCACTGCTGGGTATTATGCCCACAGTAACACTAAAAGAGTTATGGGAAATGCTCGCTATTGTTGAAAAAATACTGCTGCTATTTTCTGTTGTGGTAGTCATTATTAGCTTGCTTGGCATGTTAACCACGCTCCTAGCTAACCTTAATCAGCGCCGCAGAGAGCTTGCCATATTACGCTCAGTAGGCGCTCGGCCATGGCAGCTATTTACGCTCATTAGCATAGAGTCACTGCTTACCACTTTACTCGGCTGCATAGTTGGGTGTGTATTATTTTATGCGCTGATGTTTTTTGGCGCAGGTTACTTACAAAGTCACGCTGGTATTAGCATTAATATTGCCATGCTCTCTTACTATGAACTCACACTTATAGGCGTTATTATGATTGCAGGATTTATTATTGGTTTAATTCCCGCTACTCGCGCTTACTTTTACTCACTCAGCGATGGCATGAGTATAAAAATATAACTAGGACAATCATGACGTTTTTAAAAACAACTTTTCAATACATCGCCTTGGTAAGCTTAATACTAACCAGCTTTGTTAGTAGTGCAAATCCACCCAAAGAAATTTTTTGGGAAGACCTAATTCCACAAGGTCATATGCAAATAAACACCCAAGCGCAAGCTAACCACGAAGGCAGTGAACAAAACTGGGTTCAACCAGATCTAAACGCACCTGTAGTAAAAGCACTTGATGGTAAATCGGTAAGCCTACCGGGCTTTGTAGTACCACTTGAAGGCGACAGTGAAGTAATTACCGAATTTTTACTGGTTCCTTATTTTGGCGCCTGCATACACGTACCGCCGCCGCCGCCAAATCAAATAGTACATGTAACCATTAAAGGCGGAGTCCCCATCGACAGCCTATACGACGCCATAGTAGTGACTGGTGTAATTAGCACCCAAACATGGTCAGGCGAAATAGCCCAAGTAGGCTACACAATGAAAGCCGTAGGCGTAGCTCCGTTTGAGCTTTAAAACCGGAGGTTTCAGCGGGTAAGGTTCCCCCTCCACATCACGATCTCACCCTCTTTGTGAATTAATCACTTAAAAGCATTTTGCACAAAGAGGGTAGATGAGAATCTTTAGTACTATTCGCTGCCCTTCACTTCTGACACTTCCCACAAAACACAGTACTTCTTTGCCCTAACCTAACTTCTTGTAATTCGCTTTTACACACCAAGCAAGGTTGCCCTTTGCGACCGTACACTAAAAGTTGCTGAGCAAAGTAACCCGGTTTCCCATCGCTTTGGGCAAAATCTTTTAAGGTAGTGCCACCTTGGGTTATTGCTGCGGCTAGCGTGTCTTTAATTATAGGGATAAGCGCTTCAAAACTTTTCAGTGATACTTTACCGGCTTCGCGGCGAGGATCTATTCCCGCTTTAAATAATGATTCGTTAGCGTAAATATTACCGACCCCTACGACAATAGCGTTATTCATTATAAATTGTTTTACCGGCACTTTTTTATTGCGTGATTGCTGATATACCTGTTTCGCAAAAAATTCGTCCGTAAGCGGCTCAGGCCCAAGCTTTGCCAGTAACTTATGAACTGAGCCCGGCGCTTGCCATAGGCAACAACCAAAGCGGCGCGGATCGTTTAAGCGCAGCGCTTTACCGTTAGCAAAAATAAATTCTATATGATCGTGTTTTTTAAGTGGCTCGTTAGCACTTACTACGCGTAAATTCCCCGACATACCTAAATGCAAAATAGTAGCGCCTAACTCACAATGCAATAATAAATACTTTGCACGGCGCTCAACGCCCGTTACGGTTAAACCCGTTAACTGATATACATCGTCAGGCACCGGCCAACGCATGCTGCCATTATGAATATTTACCTTAGTAACAAATTGGTTTAAAACATGCGGGGTTATGCCCATGCGGCTTACTTCTACCTCTGGTAATTCAGGCATTTATACACTCACCTTATTATAAAGATCATTGTTCGCTCGGGGTTGAGCTAGGAAACAACTGTTTAACTACGGCTAAATCAAGCGCAAATACACGCTGGCTATTTTTTTCGAGTAAATAATACTGGCCATCGCCCTTGTAAAGTAAATACACCCAAGGTAATGGTTCGCCCGCCAGTTCAAAGGTAGCTACCGAGAGTGGCGCATTAGGATTAAACACCACCGATTCATGAACCGACATAAGCTGAGCACTTTGCCATAAGTTAACCAGTTCGCCTAGCTGCTGCTCCGTACCTTGCCAAGTAAGCGGCACATCGGTTTGTAATGCGGTTGTACGCCAACTTGTGCCTATACGTTCAATTTTTTGATCAACAAAACTCAACGTTAATACAAAACTTTGTATTGGTAACACTGGTTGCAGTACCGGCTCGTTATTATTACCACCAATATTTTTATGCCAACCATTTAAAAAGAAGATCATAATCAACATCGAAAAAATAATAACGTTGTTCCAACCTTTACGGCTTAATTGCATGCTCGATGTTCCTAATTAGTTCAATAGTTTAAAGTGTAACCAAAACTTAATTACACTGTCTATATGTTAAATCCACTATACTTTGTTAGAATACGCGCAAATTTTTAGGAGTTTCATCAATGTCAATGTATGTAGTGGGCCATAAAATCCCAGATTCAGATTCAATATGCGGCGCAATTGCACTCGCTTATTTAAAAAACCAAATTAATGAACCAGCCATTCCAACGCGTCTTGGTGAAGTTTCACCAGAAACTCAATTTATTCTTGATAAATTTGGCTTCGAAGCGCCAGAGCTAAAGCTTAGCTACGCCGGCGAAGATGTGTATATTGTTGACCACACAGAAAAAACCCAAGCACCAGATGATATAGACCAAGCTCGCATAGTCGGCGTGGTAGATCACCATAAGCTTGGTGACCTAACCTCATCAGCACCACTAGAGTGCTGGATCCGCCCTGTAGGTTGTTCAAACACCATAATTAAAATGATGTACGATTTTTACAATGTAGAAATCCCTAAAAACATCGCCGGTATTATGATGTGCGCTATTTTAAGCGACACCGTTATTTTTAAATCGCCAACGTGCACTACTGCCGATATTAAATGTGTTGAAGCGCTAGCAGAAATAGCCGGTATTGACGATCCTAAAGAGCTCGGCATGGAGATGTTTCGCGTTAAATCGGCAGTTGCCGACACGCCTATACGCGACCTGGTTATGCGCGACTTTAAAGACTTTAACATGAACGGCAACCTAGTAGGTATAGGCCAGCTAGAAGTGATCGACCTTGCAGTATTTGACGATATTAAAGCTGATTTAGCGACCGATATTGCCAAGCTTAAAACTGAAGGTAACCGCCACTCAGTATTTTTACTGCTTACCGACATCATGAAAGAAGGCTCAGAAATGCTAATTGCATCAGACGACGCAAACCTAGTAGAGCAAGCTTATGGTGAAAAACCAGCAGACGGAAAAGTATGGCTAGACGGCGTACTGAGCCGTAAAAAGCAAGTAGTACCACCACTACAAGATGCTTTTCAAAAAGTATAATGTAAGCAGATACTAGAGGTCAGCAATCAGACTTCAAAAAAACACCGCGTTTATTTAAACGCGGTGTTTTTATTTAAAATCGTAGTAATCAAATGCTATAAAGTCACACTATCAACAAACATTACTCTAACCAGAAACCGACCGCCCCCTTAAAGTTCACCTCCAAGCCAAAAACAGCACTTTATCGCTGAAACTCACTCTTTATGCTATTTTTAATAAGCACAAGATAAATTCTTCAATGTCGGCTAACTTATACTAATTAAAACAACAAAATATGAGTGAGAAAAATAATAATGATAAATCGTGATAATAGCCCGGATGCAATTAAAGGAATGTGCATTTTATTGATGGTATTTGGTCACGTTTCATATATAGGTTCTTTTACAAGTAGTCTTTATACAGTGAAAGCCTTTATATACACGTTTCATATGCCATTATTTCTTATTTTATCGGGTTACTTTTTTAGTTTTAACGCTAATATTCAAAACAGTGCGCTAAAGATTTTAAAGAGAATTGCGTTACCCTACCTCATCTTTATTTTTTTATATTTAGTTGGCTTAATACTTGTTCAGTACTTAGGTATTAAAACAACAAACGTGGCCCCAAAAACAATATCTGAATTTATTCGTATCATCTTTTTAAACCCAATTGGAGGATATTGGTTTCTTCATTCCTTAATCGTTATTCAACTCTCAATTCTCTTTTCAAGATATGTAACAGCTCGATTCTCTTCTGATACTAAAAGCATTGCTATCGCACTGCTTATCTCTATATTTATTTTATTAATTATGACCAAGTTCGGGGTTATAACATTTAGAACTGTTACCTATTTTATACTCGGAATTATAGTTAAGCAGCTGTACCCGGATGGCTTTTCGTTCCCCTTTAAACTGTCTTTGCTGCTTGTAGTATTGTTTTATTTAGGAAACACTTTTTGGCTTATCGATATATATAATCTGTTTTCCGCCTCAGAAGTTATATGGTGTTTACTGCTCACATCGTTCTTTTGGTCTTTGTTTATTATTTTTAAAGATAACTATGTAACAAACTTAATGGCATACCTTGGCCGAAACACTCTAATTATATTAGTTTTACATGCACTCTTTATTGTCGCCATGAAACCTTTAAATAATTTATTTTTAGTCTTAGATGCTACGGGGATCATGCAATCGCTTATCGTTACAGTTATAACGTTAGTATTGTGTTTATTTTCAGCAAGGGTATTTGATTACTTAAACATAACCAGATTCATTTTCAATGTAAAGAATATATACAGTAAACAAGATAGAACAGGCTAAAGATAGCGCTCCATTTTAGTAATACTCAAACTTACCCTAATAGGCGCGAATTTATTTCGCGTGCTTTTAACCCAAGCGAAGTATAAACCTGAACGCAACTATTAATCTCTATCTTTAACCGCCTCACTTTCAATCACTACCAAATAAATCGCGTGTGTATACTTTATCTGTAATATCACTCAACTCTTCAACCATACGGTTAGAAACAACTACATCAGATATTTGTTTAAATTCATTTAAGTTTCTAATAACGCGAGAGTTATAAAAAACATCTTCTTTAAGCTCTGGCTCATACACCACCATTTGTACATTACTGGCTGCAATTCGCTTCATGATCCCTTGAATAGCAGACGCTCTAAAGTTATCAGATCCCGTTTTCATAACGAGCCTGTAAATTCCAACGACTTTAGGATTTCGTTTAATAATTGAATCCGCTATAAAATTTTTACGTGTGGTATTGGCATCAACAATAGCGCAAATCATATTGTTGGGTATGTCTTTATAATTTGCTAATAACTGCTTGGTATCTTTTGGCAAACAATAGCCACCATAGCCAAACGATGGATTGTTATAATGATTACCAATGCGAGGGTCAAGTCCAACCCCTTGTATAATTTGTTTACTATTTAATCCATGCGCTTCGGCATACGTATCAAGTTCGTTAAAATATGCGACCCGCATTGCAAGATAGGTATTTGAAAATAATTTAATGGCTTCAGCTTCGGTCGACTCAGTAAACAACACTGCTATATCTTGTTTAATCGCCCCTTGCTTAAGTAAATTAGCAAATACAGCAGCACGCTCACTTTGCTCACCAACCACAATGCGTGATGGGTGTAGGTTATCGTAAAGCGCCTTACCTTCACGTAAAAATTCAGGAGAAAATATAATATTGTCTACGCCCAGCTGCGCTTTCATCCGCTGCGTAAAACGCACTGGCACTGTCGATTTAACAATTATTACCGCGTGTGGATTATAAGCCAAAGCGTCGTTTATCACGGCCTCAACAGAGCTGGTATTAAAATTATGAGTGTGGGTATCGTAATCGGTAGGGGTCGCTATAATAATAAAGTCAGCGTTGCAGTACGCCATGCTTTTATTAGTTGTTGCAGTAAAATTTATATCATCTCGTTGTAAATATTCACTTATATGAAAATCGACTATCGGCGATTGCTTATTATTTAAAAGGGCTATTTTTTGCTCATCTATATCAAGTGCTATAACCTCGTTATGCTGGGCTAGTAACATGGCGTTCGACAAACCAACATAACCAGTACCTACAACTGTTACCTTCATATTCATCCCTAATATTTAAAATATTCTATATCAGCTAAAAGTATAGTTAAGGCTAAATTATAGGCAAATTGAAAAGTGCAAAAAACACACTAGCAACACACTCTGCCCTTATTTTTATTTCTAACTGAAAACTAATCGCAACCCATTACCTACCCTTGCATTTAAACTATTTAAAACTAAGCTGTTACAAACAATACGTTAAAATACTTAAAAGCTGCTTTCATCTTTAATTGAAAGTTACGGCTAAAAGTAGATCACCGCTCTTTTTAAGCATACAAGGACGAACAATGAAAATACTGCATCATGGGGCTGTTAATGGCGTTACCGGTTCGTGCCATGAACTAGTGATAAATAACAGCACATCAATACTCATTGATTGTGGACTATTTCAGGGGGAGGATTCAAAAACTGATTTAGCTATTGGGTTTGATATAACTAATGTTACGGCATTAATTGTTACTCATTGCCATATTGATCATGTGGGGCGCATACCGTATTTATTGGCTGCGGGATTTAAAGGGCCTATTTACACCACTAAAGCGTCGGCCAGTTTATTACCACTGGTGATAGAGGATGCATTAAAAGTAGGGGTAACACGCGATCCTAAAATAATTGCTGCCTGTTTAAGCTTGTTAGCCAAGCGTATTGTTGCGGTTGATTTTAAAACCTGGTTTAACTTACCTATCAATCCAAGCGTTAATAATGCTGAAAATACCCAAACAGCCAAAGCACGGTTTCAGCGAGCCGGGCACATTTTAGGTTCAGCCTATGTTGAAATTGACATTCTTGAGAACAAAAGCACTAAAACCACTCCTAACAACACACAAGGTAAAAGTACGCATCGCGTGGTGTTTTCTGGCGATCTAGGCGCGCCCTATACGCCGCTATTGCCCACACCTAAGCCGCCTTATAAAGCCGACACCTTGGTTATTGAATCGACCTATGGCGATAAAAACCATCAAGGGCGTAAAGAGCGCACTCAAACATTAAAAAAAGTAATCGAAGGTGCGGTTGCCGATAACGGCGTAGTACTCGTGCCCGCGTTTAGTATAGGTCGCACCCAAGAGCTACTTTACGAACTAGAGCAATTAATTCACAGCGCACCTAAAAACTCACCATGGCACAGCATACACGTAATACTAGACTCCCCCATGGCGGCAAATTTTACTGAGCAGTACAGAAATTTTAAACATTTATGGGACGCTGAAGCCAAACGCAAAGTTGCCAAAGGCCGCCACCCGCTCGACTTTAAAAACCTAACCACAATCGACACTCATAAAGAGCATGTGGCCATTATTAACTACTTAGCCACTCGCCAAACCCCCGCCATTATTTTAGCCGCCAGCGGCATGTGCACCGGCGGGCGCATTGTAAATTACCTAGCGCGTTTTTTAAGTGACAAAACCACCGACATACTGTTTGTAGGCTATCAAGGACGCGGCACATTAGGGCATGATATACAAACCTATGGCCCTCGTAACGGCTATGTATTTGTAAACGACACTCGCATTATCATAAACGCCAAAGTACACACTATAAGCGGCTACAGCGCCCACGCAGATCAAAATGGGTTAATAAAATTTGTAACCGGCATGCGTAAAAAGCCCAACCATATAAAAATAGTGCATGGCGATGATGATGCGAAAAATGCGCTCGCAAATAAATATCGCGAAATTTTAGGAGAAAAAACATTCGTGGAAATAGCTAAATAATAAAAATTAACCATAGGTCAATGAAGTCTTAGTACACAGTGTGTAAAGCTGCCATTTCGTTCAATTATCCACAATGGATACTTTTATTGAACCGCATTTAATATTGAACACTTTAATTTTAAAATCATAAAGATATTCCCCCCTTTTTTAGTCATAATGCGTAGCACATATAAGCGCTGTCGCTTTCTCTGGAATGATGCTCTGAGCCAGATGCAAGTATGCCAACCTGGTAAATAATCACCTGTTTGGGGGAATCACGCAATTATATTGAACTAAAGGCATCGCTTCGCTCTCAACGACATCAAAGCCTGTACAAGTAAATATCTTCACGTATCATTTTAAGGCCAGTAAATAAAAGGACTCTTCTTGTTTAAACTTCCCGCGACTACTATTGCCCTTATTATCGTTTGCAGCGGCTCTATTATTGGTCCGCTTGGCATGGCGGGCGTTAACATAGCAATTCCAAACCTCGCTGAAGATTTAAATGCGAGCGCGAAAATGATCGCGTGGATGCCCACCTTGTATTTACTCAGTAGCGTCATGTTTATGCTACCGTGCGGAAAAATAGCAGACAACTATGGCCGCAAACGCGTATATGCTTCTGGTTTAGCCTTAAATGCGCTGGCCTCGCTTATGTGTGCGCTGGCAACATCGATTGAGTGGGTGCTTTTTTGGCGCTTTATACAAGGGGCCGCAGGCGCCATGATTTTTGGTATCGGCGTTGCCATCATAACCTCTGTCACACCTGATAATAAACGAGGGATGGCACTGGGCACCTCTGCGGCATGTGTGTATATAGGGCTCAGTGCTGCCCCCGCAATGGGTGGTTGGCTCACTGAAATGTGGGGATGGCGCGCCGTGTTTTACTCGCAGATCCCACTGGTACTTATGCTGCTCATTACCATTAAACTGTGTTTACAGGGTGAGTGGAAAAACGATAAAAAATCACCGTTTGACTGGTGGGGCACCGTTATCTTCTCGCTTTTCGCACTGTGCTTAGTATTAGGGTTAAGTGATTTACCACGTATGTCAGGCTGGCTTTTAACATTACTTTCAATCACCTTTTTGATGTTATTTATTGTTCATCAAAGTCGCAGCCGGCGGCCACTCATTAGGGTACAAATGTTTTTAGAAAGCCGTGTATTTAGCCTCTCACTGTCTACGTCATTTTTAATGTATGCCAGTAACTTTTCACTGGCCTTTTTGTTAAGTTTGTATTTGCAATACATTAAAGGATTAAGCCCCGCACATGCTGGGCAAATAGTATTACTCCAAGCCGTTTCAATGGCTATCATGGCGCCACTGGCAGGTAAATTTGCCGATAAAATACAACCACGCTTACTTGCCACATTAGGCTGTATCATTGTTATGATTGGCTTTTTTCTACTTTCTCTACTAACGGTGAACTCAAGCACAACTTATATTAGCGGCTCACTGCTATTATTGGGCATTGGCTTTGGCTTATTTTCGACCCCAAATAACAATGCCATTATGGGCGCAGTAGATAAAAGCGAGCTAGGTGTCGCATCTTCTTCAATGAATTTGTCACGCACGATTGGTAATTTATTTGGTATGAGCTTAATCAACTTAATTGTGCAGTATTACCTTGGAGACAGTACTTTTTCAGCGCAAAATAGCCCCGCATTAATGAGTACCATTTCATTGGCGTTTAAAATGTCTTTAGGATTTGTAATTCTAGCAAGCTGTATTTCTGCACTGCGTGGTCGAGCTTAAATTGTGTTTAAAAATAATTTAAAGTATGTATAAATACTAAATTACGCTTCACGTTATAGAACGAGAATGCCGCAAATACCGTTAAATAGTGTGCTTTTAGGTTTATTTATTCGTGCGTCTGTTTTAGCACTCTTTATTAGTCACATTTCAAACAGGGGACAGAATTGGCCCTTTTTTATAATTAAGTTACATAAAATCAGAAGCTTGATTATAAATCACCTTGCTTTAAATAATCATCAAACACGGCTCAAACTAGGTAAGCAATTGAAATATAAATAAAAAACAAACTAAGCGTCGCAACAATAAAACCCCGTGATATTATCAACTTTATAAGTGCCTATCAGGTGTCGATTTTAGCGCTCTGTGTGGATACGTTTTAAACAAGGACGCGAACTGGTCTTGAATCAACCTCAAACTATTTAAAATCAATCACTTACACTCAAATCACTTCACTTTAAACAGTAATAAAACACGACTCAAACCAAATAAACCATTGAAATTTAAAGAAAACCAATAGTTCCCGCTATTAGAAGAAAACACCACCCTCCCCTCAAACTCTTACACAGCAAGGCTTTGCGCGCGATTTAGCTTTTTAAATGAGACACAAAAACGTCTAATTTTTAACATTTGAGACAGTTTTAATCGTGAAAAATGCGAGTGAAAAGTGTCTCAATCTGGCCATTTACGACACGCTAGCACACTAAAAGTCTGAGATAAAAAAGTGTAAAAATTCACTTTTTAATATGCCAACATATTAAATAATGCCCATAAAAAAGGATTCACCGTGTCTCAATATGGCCATTTACGACACGCTAGCACACTAAAAGTCTGAGATAAAAAAGTGTAAAAATTCACTTTTTAATTATATAGTCAGGCAATTTCTCACCTCATTTAAGGCTGATTTTACGCGTTAAAATGACAACCAGTGAGTCGGCTTGGCGCGCTCAAATCTGGGATTTTATCGTCGTTCATCAGTAACCGATAGAAAAAGAAATACGCCATTGCGCAATGCGCAACATAGTGTATACTTAATGGTAGCCAGAAGGTCTGGCCATAATGATTAGAGGAGTAAAACAATGCACGTGCATTTTGATAAAACCTCAATCATAACGCTTAAGTCATTACGCGAACCAGTATTAAGTGAGGTAAGTGATGCGCTACATGCATTAGAAGCGGCACTGAGTTTAGAGGCTTTGGTTTCTTTACTGGGTGATGATATTGAGCAGGTAGACGGTAAACACTTTAACATTGCTATCAAGCTAAACTACCAACATGTTGCTGCATGTTTAATGGTAGAACTTAATAACAATGATGAAGTGATAGTGACACTTAAAAGTTATGATTGATTGAGGCCCCCTTCGGGGGTAACCTCACAGCAATTATAAGGTGCTAATTACTGTTTATCAATAAACATATTTCATGAAATTGGAGAAGGGCAATGAATAGATCATTGGTAAGCATGAGCGATATAGCTCATATGCTCGAACCGCCAAAAGGTTCGGGACATTACGTTAAAAAATTTTTAGAGAATAAGGGGCTTAGTGCCACTAAAGCAGCTCAACATCTAGATGTTAGTCCATCAACTGTTACTCGCTTTCTTACAGGCGGAGCGTTGACCCCAGTAATGGCTGCAAAGCTACACAAAATATTTAATATAGATGAACAGTTATTGTTTAATCTTGAAGCGCAAGCCAATGTGCAAAAAACACGTGAACTATTGGCTATTTAAAGCGTTATTAAACAGTAAAGCCCGCAATGTTGCGGGCTTTTTAATGCCTTTAATTTGAAAACCAACTCACCGAAGCTACTCTTCTCACGATAATCCATTAATACTTACGATCTGTATTATTTACTATTTATTTGAAGGCGGTTCATTGTGTATTGAGCATTAGTGATATTTAACCAGTCAGGCGTTGGGTGTCTTTTTTTACGCGTTGAGAAGCGCTTGAGTTTGGTGTTGAAAAATGTATTTTGCTGTTTATCCTCTGGTATTGGCCATTGATTTAAGCCTAACTCATTGGCCTTTTTAAGGTAATTAGCCACAGTACCAGGTGAAATATTTAAACTTCTGGCAATCTCTCGATGGGATAATTGTGCTGAGTACTTCAGCCGTAAAATGGAATGTAATTTACTCATAGATATAGGTCTTGTTGTCATTGTTGTTATCCTCATCAAACGATTCAGATAACGGTTTAACACACCTACAAAAATGATAAAACGTGAACTCGGTTACGAGTGGTATTAAGCTTTGATCGGCAAAATCATTAAGAGCATAAAAGTGATCATTTACAAGTGATTTTAGTGATCAAAGCTTAATGAGAATAAGCGATCAAAGTTAATGCAATTGGGTGATCAAAGCTGGAGAGAATATGCATCCCGTGGGTAATAAGTGCAGTCGTTTCTTGCTGGTCAACGCCAATACGCCATGAATCTCCCATTTGAATTTGAGACAACAAAGTTACAGCAATTCCGCAGGCGCCAATCAAGGAGCCGAGAAGCTGAAATGGAATTGAAGAAACAAATAGTAGGGGCGCACGTCCTAAGTAACCAAAAAGAACTAGACCAAATGCAAAGCAAAACGTAACCACGAATATAGCCCCTGGTACAATTTCTATTAATGGTGCGTTTATAGATGCTGCTCTTATACCAAAATCACCATTTCTCTTATATTGAACAAAGCTTCTACCGAGGACGGCTAGCGCCAAAAAACTACTAATTAAAATAAGCGAAACCATATCTATCCTTATCGTACATGACGTTAAGAATATGATTGTAAAGTCTATACTTAATAAAGAGTCAATAGGTACCTAAAAATCGTTCAGGTAAAACTTGGGCATTTACGAATAAATGCCCAAGAACACTACTGATCCCCTTTACTATGCACGAGTCGATAGAGTACAGGCAGCACTACCAGTGTTAGCAAGGTTGACGATATTATCCCGCCGATGACCACCGTGGCCAAAGGCTGTTGCACCTCTGCACCTATGCCCGTATTGAACGCCATGGGCACAAACCCAAGGCTTGCCACTAGTGCTGTCATTAATACCGGACGCAAACGAATAAGTGCCCCTTCAACAATGCTATTCACTAATTCTCCGGTTTCTAGCAAACGTTGCTTGATGAAGGACAGCATTACCAATCCGTTTAATACGGCAATCCCAGACAACGCGATAAATCCTACCGACGCGGATATGGATAAAGGCATATCCCTTAACCAAAGAGACATTACACCGCCTGTTAATGCCAAAGGGATACCTGTGAATATAATCAACGCATCGCGTATAGAACCAAACGCAATTACCAGCATTGTCAAAATCACAAACAACGTAACCGGTACCACAATCGTCAATCGTTGACTCGCACTTTCGAGCTGCTCAAAGGTTCCACCATAGTCGAGCCAATAACCAGCAGGTAAATCTACTTCATCATTAATTCTCGCCTGAGCTTCTTCAACAAAAGTGCCAATATCTCTGTCACGCACATTTGCTGTGACAACAATACTACGTTTGCCATTCTCCCGGCTTATTTGGCTAGGTACTTCTTTAAATGCAAGTGTGGCTAATTCGCTTATTGGTACATGCTCACCAGAGGGCGTGACTATGGGAACGCTCTCAAGCTGAGTGAGTTCATTTCGAATGTCGTCGGCATATCGCACGACAATTTCAAAGCGTCTGTCGCCTTCAAAAATCATTCCAGCGGTTTTTCCACCTGTCGCAGCATTGAGCCATAACTGCAAGTCGGCTATATCCAAACCAAAGCGTGCCAATTGATTAGGCTTTGGTGTGACGGTGAAGATTGGAATGCCTTCTACCTGCTCAAGCCTCGCGTCATCAGCCCCTTCAATCGTTGAAATAACGGACAAAATGTCAGAAGCAGATGCAAAGAGGGTATCTAAGTCATCCCCAAATAGTTTTATGCCCAAATCTGCCCTTACCCCACTGATCAATTCATTAAACCGCATTTGAATAGGTTGGGTAAATTCATAATTATTGCCGGGCAAGGTAAACAAGTCCTCTTCAAACGTTTCGACTAGCTCGGCTTTAGTCATTGATGGATCGGGCCATTGTTCCCTAGGCTTCAAAATAACAAACGTATCAGTAATGTTGGGCGGCATAGGATCGGTAGCGACCTCACCCGTACCCGTGCGACCGAATACCGTCTGAACTTGCTCATACTGCATAAGTTTCGCTTCAAGAGTTTTTTGCATTTCAACTGCTTGTTCTACCCCAGTCCCAGGGATGCGTATCGCTTGTACTAAGATATCACCTTCATTGAGCTGGGGAATAAACTCGGAGCCTAATTTACTGCCCATCCATAAACTGCCGACAACCAAAGCACTCGCTGCTACTACCACTAGCCATCTAAAACGCAGCGCTCCGGTTAAAACAGGACGATAGACTGCCTTTGCACCTTTAATAATTGGGCTTTCTTTTTCGCTAATTTTACCTCTCATGAAAATTGCTATCGCCGCAGGCACTACGGTAAAACAAAATACCATTGCGGCAAGCAAAGCCATTATCACGGTCGCTGCCATGGGGTGGAACATTTTACCTTCGACGCCAGTGAGCGTGAACAAGGGGATATAAACAATGGTAATGATCAATACACCAAACAAACTGGGGCGTATGACTTCATTAGTGGCTTCATATACAACATTCAGCCTTTCTTTGAGCGGTAGAGTAGCGCCGTTTTGTTTCTGGGATTCGGATAATCGTCTGATACAGTTTTCAACAATGATAACTGCGCCATCGACAATCAAGCCAAAATCCAGTGCGCCTAAACTCATCAAGTTAGCAGACACATCTGTTTTGACCATGCCCGATATCGTGGCAAGCATTGCCAAGGGTATTACAGCGGCGGTAATAAGTGCAGCTCGCACATTCCCAAGCAAAACGAATAGCACAACGATGACAAGTAAAGCGCCCTCGACGAGGTTTTTCTGCACTGTGTCGATGGTTTTGTCAACGAGGCTTGTCCTATCGTAAACCGCTTCAAGGATTACGCCCTCGGGTAAGCTTGTTTTAATGGTTTCGAGCTTACTGTCCACAGCTTTGGCGACCGTACGAGAGTTTTCTCCCACTAACATCATTGTCGTGCCAATCACTGTTTCTTGGCCATTTAACGTGCCGGCTCCAGAGCGCAGCTCTTTACCGAGGTTGATTTGGGCGATGTCTTGAATTTTTACCGGTACGCCATCAATGATCTTAACAACCACTTGGCCGATATCGTCGATGCCCTTAAGTTGGGCTTCCGATCTGATCAGTACTTGTTGCCCATTTTGTTCTACAAAACCAGCGCCTTGATTCGCATTGTTGCGTTCTAGCGCACTGAGAAGGTCACCTGTACTTATCCCAAAGTTTATCATTGCGACTGGATTAGGATTCACATGATATTGCTTTTCAAATCCGCCTATCGCATAAACCTCGGTCACCCCCTCAACAAGCGACAATTGGGGCTTAATTACCCAATCATGGATCTCCCTTAATGCCATAGCATCATAGGGTTGACCGTTGTCCTGTCGCGCCTGAGGCTCAGCACTTAACGAGTACATGTAAATTTCACCCAAGCCTGTGGAGATAGGGCCCATTTCAGGGGTTAACCCTGTTGGCAATTGCGCCGCGATGGCGGTGAGACGCTCGTTGACGAGATTTCGTGCGAAATATAAATCAGTGCCCTCTTTAAACACGACTGTGACTTGCGACAAACCATAGCGTGATATCGAGCGGGTATACGATAAATTAGGCAAACCGGCCAGCGAGGTTTCAACTATAAACGTTATGCGTTGTTCAGTCTCCAAAGGCGAGTAACCTGGGGTTGCGGTATTTATCTGCACTTGCACGTTGGTGATATCAGGCACAGCATCAATCGGCAATTGTTTGTAACTGTACATACCAAAAAAGGCGACAAACAAGGCGAACAACATCATGACACCACGGCGCTCAATGGATAGACGGAGTATTGGTGCTATCATGTTCTCACCTCACCGTTTTTATGGACTTGGCTTTGCTTTTGACAATAAATGCGCAGGTAATTAGTCATCATCGCCCGCCTCCATTTTTAATAAATCAGCTTTTAGTAGATAGCTATTTTCTACAACGACTTGCTGGCCTATTTGAACGCCCTTCACAATCTCTACTAAACGGTTGTCCGTGTTCCCAAGCTTTACTTGGCGGGGGTAAAATCGCTCCCCTTCTTTGACAAAAACAATGGTTTGCCCATCTAACTCTTGTATTGAACTTTTGGGGAGAGCCAGATTGACTTCTTGGAACCCAATCTGAATATAACCCTCTACCATAGCGCCTAAAGGCCAATAACCACTGCCATTATCAACGTTCACAAACGCGATAGAATAAGGTTTGTCATCAGGTGAGGACGTAATGTGGCTTATACTTGATTGTTGCTGCAATTCCTCAAGCCTTAAAGTGACTTCCATATCAGCGGCAATACGAGTACGTTGTTTGGGGAAAATAGCCAATTGAGCAATTGCGCGAGAGTAATTAGCAACAGAAAGCAGTACTTGACCGTTGGTGAGCTCACCATCATTGGCGTGTCTAGCTATGATTTTTCCAGACATCGGTGAGGTGATTGAGTATTGATTTAAACTCTCGTTTGACTCAATGATTGCCAGTGTGTCACCTTTTTCTACTTTATCTCCAATATTCACCATGATACGTTTTACAACACCGTCGAAGCGGGCACGAATATGACTCAGTGACGCAGGATCATGAACTATCCGCCCAAAGGTTCTGGTTGTGAGCGATAATGTTCCTGATGCGGCCGATGCAGTCACGATATCGTGTTCAAGCATCCGTTCTTGAGATAACACTACGTACTCGGGTCTTTCTTCGGCTTCCTCATCGTCATCATCAGCCAGGGCGACAGAAGCAAACAGTAAAGTAACTAGCATGACTAACATGCCAAGCAAGTCACGTGCGCTAGTAACTAATGTAAATTGTGATTTATTCATTATTTTTTCTCTATTCATTGTGATGATTGAGCAGACGTCGAGGGAGAGTCAGAAAACACGGGAATTCCCGTAAGTGCCTCTAGATCTGCGCTTCGAAGGTGAACTAAGCCTGCGGCTTTTATCATAGTTCGTTGCATATCTATGAGTTGCTGTTGCGTTGTCACCCACTCTATGTAGTTGTAGCGACCACTTTCATAGCCATCCCGCGCCAATTTCAATGCAGATTCCAATGTTGGGACGACATTGTCTTGAAGGGTCGTAACAGTGAGCAAGGCTTGGTCTTTTGCGCTAATGACTTGATTTAATTGGCGAGTGAGTTCACGAATTTTCGCTTGTTTTTGATAGTCTATACTGTCAAGCAATGCGCGCTGTTGTTCGTATTCACCTAGATTCCGCTGCTTGGTATTTAACGGCACCGAAATACTGGCGACTAACGCTGTGTCATCAATTCCCTGCATTCTTCGGATACCGGCTTCCCACGCAATGTCGAACTGCTGACTGGCCTGAACCACTCTCAATCTGGCCTCTTGTACCCGATAGTTATCAGCATAAAGCAGAACGTGTGGATTGCTTTGAAGCTGTGAAAGCATATGTTCAAGTGATAGTGAATTTGGAAACGATAACAGTGTCCCTTCAACTTCCGCAAACGCAGCGTTAGTGTCACCCCACATGATGGCCAGGTCGCGTTTATACTCATTGAGTTTTTGTTCACTTATCAATAACGACAAACGCGCCTGCGACAACGCTGACTCTGCACGTTTTTTCTCAAGTGGTGAAGAAGCCCCCGCTTCAACCCGTGTAGAGACTGTCTGAAGCATTGTGCGAGCCAGCATTTCAGCTCGTTGCTCAGTCTTGTGCAACGCTTGTTGGACAATGACATTGATATATCGTCGAGTTGTTTCACCCAAGATGTCCAGCGTACGAATGCGCCGTTGTGTAAGCAGTTGTGCTTTTTTTGAACTCACCACATTCATTCGGCCGCTGACTTTATCTCCAAGCTCGATGACCGACGATAAGGTCAGTGTCAATTCGGCATCTTTGATACCAGACACTTCGCCTGTTCCCAACACATTTTCAACTTCAACCCCAACAGACATTTCAGGTCGTAAGCTGGCCATTTTTGATTCACCATCCAAAGCCGAAGATTTAAATTCGAACACAACTAAATCTGGGTTGTTTGATAATGTGCGTTTGAGCGCATTTTCAAGCGTGATTGAAGACTTTTGCGCATTGGCAGATAGAACAGATATACTCATGGTTACCAGTGCAGCAGATATCAATTTCAGATACGCTGAGCTAGCTTTTTTTATGCCCAATGGGCGTGAAGAACTCATAAAAGAACCTTTTGTTCATAAGATAACGACATTCATGGAAAGCACCCATGCAAACATATAGGAGGGAATGGATTAATGTTGAGGTGGGCGCAAAAGGCCTTCGACTAGGCCGTCAGTGACGTTGCGGGAATAACTGTATTGATTGGTATATAACGGTTTAGATACGTCATTTATTGGGTGCTGTGCCAGAAACTTAATCTGTCCACATTGACACAGCACACAATGGAAACACTTAGACTCTTCACTCGACGTATTATCACCAGCATTTACATTTTTTTCGGGAACATCATAAGTACCTATCGACTTTGATTGTTCAGGGACTGACGATACCTCCGCAGGGTAGTCATCGCATTGAGCGGCGAACGAAAAGCCCGATTGACACATGAGCAAAGTAATAAGTAGCCATGCCAACCTACGCAGTTTTGATGTGCAATTAAAAATTGGCATGTTCTTATCAACTTTGCGCATTAAGCGCTCGCTGTCTTTCATTTCCAGCATCTTCGAGGATCATTTTTGCCCCGCGCAACACAACGCACGAAACTATCACACCGATAACCAGATCAGGCCATCGAGAATCGAGCCAAAACACCAAAACGCCAGCAGAGATAACACCTAAGTTGGCAATAACATCGTTGGCTGAAAATATCCAGCTTGCCCGCATATGCACTTCTTCATTTCTTTGTTTGCGTATGATCACAAGACAAATGACATTAGCAACCAGTGCAACTGCCCCCATAGCCATCATTAGTCCCGATACAGGTTCGCTACCGTAAATTGACCGTCTTACAATATCAATGATAATCAACACACCCAGTGCCATCTGAAAAAAGCCGCTAATTCTAGCCGCATTGGCTTTGTGCAATAGCGATTTACCAATAGCATAAAGGGCAACACCATAGACAACTGCGTCGGCGAGCATATCAAGTGAATCGGCTATTAATGCGGTTGAATTAGCAAGCAACCCGATCCCCATTTCTATAACAAACATTGTCGCGTTTATTCCCAAAAGCCAATACAAAACCTGTCGTTGAGACTGGTCTTTTATTTCAACTTCGCACCCACATCCGCTCATTAGAAACACACTCTTTACTGATGAATAGTATGAGTATAAAGTCTATACTTGGTATAGAGTCAACGGTTAGGAGAAAAAAATGAAAATTGGTGATGTCGCAAAGACGACAGGTTGTAGTATTCAGACCATTCGTTTTTATGAAAAGAAGGGGCTCTTGCCTGAGCTTAAGCGCTCAAGTGGAAATTATCGTGTCTACGACAAGGGGACTATTGAACAACTCCTGTTTATCAAACAGTGTCGTTCATTAGATATGTCTATCATGGAAGTAAAAACGCTAATGGGCAGTCGTTCGAGGCCAGATCAGAGCTGTTCAAATATCAATACGTTAATAGCTAAGCATTTATCAGACGTCATTATTCGCATTGAAGAGCTAAACGTATTAAAGTCATCACTCGAAAATATGGCGTCATCGTGTGACCAAGACAAAACCATTAGGGACTGTGGTATTTTAAATTATTTACACACTTAAAATTGTAAGAAGAACACAATTTCACTGTGCGCGCTCACCTTAACTTGTATCTATCGGCTAACATTCGTCATTTGTATGAACAACTCCCACTAAACGCTGCGCGTTTTGAAGGAGTTTCAAAAAGAAAGCCTAAGCTACCTTTTTAGGCTGGT
>NZ_JBEOOB010000028.1:0-55238 GCF_040308685.1 Pseudoalteromonas sp. 20-MNA-CIBAN-0454
CCTTGATGCTGCCCGTTAAAAGCACAATTAATGAGTTGATGACTCGTTAGCTCCATGTGGCATACCATCCGAATTTGAGGATAGGTATTTTCACCATACTGGGTTGAGCCACACCCAAATACGTCTTTATTCTCTGGCGTATCATGTGTACGAAAGACAACCCCATCAACAGCTAATAGTTTTAAGCCACAAAATGTATCAAAGTGGGCATGGTTATAATGCCGTGACGCCATCATTTTGAAGACCTGCTCGACAGCACCTTTACCTAAGCGTTGTCTCGCTTGAATCATGGTACTAGGGGCAACTAGTTTCCCTTTACCTGGTAAGGCGATGTCCATTTTAGAGACTATATTCCAAACAGATTCATGACGAAATAAACTCATACCAATCACAGACCAAACGACAGCATCGAGAGGTAAACGACGTTTACGAACAGTGGCGACACCCGACTTTTCAAAAGCTTGGTTAAGTAATTCGGGATCTAATATGCCAGATAAGTTATCAAGCGCTCTAAATTCCTCGGCAGATGAGAAAGTGGTCGAAAGACCTGTTTGAATATCCATAAAAAATCCGTAATTAGCGAAACTAATTACGGATTATTCACGATCATTTAGACCGGTCAACCGGTCAACCGGTCAACCGATCAATTAACCTTAACTGACCGGCATTAGGCCCAAGAGCCCATTTTATCAATAAGTAACTAGTTATGTGTTATTGACTTCTTTATGCTCAAGATAAGAAAACCAGTCAAAATCTGCAGGCTTACGACTACCTGATAAATCTTGACAGCACAGACCTACAAAAGTGCCGGTAAAATTAGCATGTTCTCCACCTGGGCCTGTTTCATCAGCGAGTATGCTGTAATCTAGCTCTAACGCTATTTTTTGCCAGTTATCATCCGTAATTCCATAGAAAAAGGTCAATTTATTATGATCAACTTCTACATTAAGATAGATTTCCCCAGTGTCGGGAAGCTTTATTGGCTTTGGGGTGAAATATTGCGCTGCGGTGTCCCCCACGCAACCAGTGATTTCCAGTATTCGACCTAGAGTTTCATGATGAGTGATATGTAAGTAGTAATACTTGGCGCTATTATAGTAACAAACTAGCCCTGCCATCTGCTGAAAGTTATTAGGGGAAAAGTCTATTTTAGTTGCAGCACTATATTTAAATGCTTGTTGGCGTCTGGCAATAAGTGCTTGAACAAAACTGCTGCCAAGAGATTCCCTACCTTTTAATCGCAAATAACCAGGTCGCTCAGTTAGGCTTAAACTGTCAGAGCCTAAAGGAATACGTAATGTTTGGAAATCTATCGCTAATTGGGTTTGGTCAAAGTCATCAAACTGATCAATTAATGGGTATTTTACTGCAACGTCACTGTTAATCGTTAATTGTGACTGTGGTAATGCACTTCCATGTTTCAGTCGTAACCAGCCATCTTTAGACCATTGTGCTTGCTGAATCGCTGTTTCTCGCCCCATCACACTACGGCGATTCTCTAATGGTCTGCTACATAAGTGTACTAGCCAGGCTTGTTCATTATCAACTTCGACAAAGTCAGCATGACCTGCACGTTGTAAGCTAGCATCGCTGTTGATAGAGGTGAGGAGATGCCCTTGCGGGTCGGCTTCGTAAGGACCTTCAATACTTTTCGAACGTAGCATTAACGCGGCATGCTCATAACCTGTACCACCTTCAGCTACCAATAAATAGTAATAGCCGTTGCGTTGATAAAGGTGCGCACCCTCAGTTCTACCTAAAGCAGAGCCGCTAAATATCTTTTGTATTGGGCCTATTAATTTTTTCTGCGCAGCACAGTACTCTTGCATAATAATGCCACCAAAGTAATTCTCAGCATCAAAGGCTTTGCTCGCTTGACCTTGTCTATGATCCCAACGTAAATTGACTAGCCATTTTTTACCATTGTTATCATGAAATAAAGAAGGATCAAAACCACTACTGGTTAAATAGGTTGGCTCTGACCAATCACCGAGAATATTATCGGTAGTCACCATGAAGTTATGCACATCTTTACATTGACTCCAATAACGGCGTGCATTTGAATAAATTAAGTAAAAGGTACCGTTATCATATGATAGGCAGGGTGCCCAAACCCCACAAGAGTCAGGATTACCTAACATATCTAACTGAGATGGCCTATTTAGCGGTCTAGTAACTAGAGTCCAATTAACTAAGTCAGTTGAATGGAAAATTTGTACGCCAGGAAACCACTCAAAAGTTGATGTGGCAATATAATAATCGTCACCTACTTTAATAATGGAAGGGTCAGGGTTAAAACCTTTAAGGATGGGGTTGTTGATTGTGATTTCAGACATGTTTGTCCTTTATTAAACTTGAGTGTTTAAGTATAAAAATATTTAAGAATAAAACAGAGACAGGGTATGAAGTGCTAGCGATGAACTAGGTTTGAATAAGTTAGAACATCGCTGTAAACAGAGCAATAGCTACAAACTCATACCGCCATCAATGACAATGTTTTCACCCGTCATAAAAGTAGCGTCATCAGAAGCTAGTAAACTGGCAATAGCTGCAATTTCACTGGGTTGACCAATTCGTTTCATAGGCTGCCTGTCAATAAAGCTTTGTAAGGCTGCTTCATAATCACCTGTATCACGTAAACGTTGATCTAATGATGGTGAGTGTACTGTGCCAGGGCTAATGGAATTACAACGTATTCCTTGCTCGATATAATCAGCTGCAACTGATTTAGTCAGACCAATAACTGCTGCTTTGCTTGCTCCATAAGCAAACCTATTAGCAACACCTTTAACACTAGATACTACAGATGCAATATTTATTATTGAACCATTTTTTTGAGCTAACATGCTAGGTAATACCGCTCTTATCAAACGGAAACTTGAGGTGACGTTAACGTTTAAACTCACTTCCCATTGTGCTTCAGTACATTCTTCTATTGAACCACTAAAAACTACACCAGCGCAATTGACTAGCACGTTAATACCAGGGAAAGCAGTAATACACTCCTGAATTTGTTCACTATTCGTTATGTCCAGAATGTAAGTACTTATATTCTTTATTTCTGTCAATTCCTCTAAACGTATAGAATTAACATCCGTGGCCACAACTTGGGCTCCTTGGCTAGCAAATAGTAATGCCATCTCTTTGCCAATGCCTTGTGCTGCACCTGTGATCAAGATAGTTTTGTTTTTTAATTTCATGAGATAAATCCTAATTAACGACTAAGAGCACAAGGAGGGTATACAAAGCCTTGCTGTTCAATGTCTATTGAAAATAAACCACCAGATAATGGGTAGTCAGCCTGTTCTTCTTTCGGCATGCCATTAATCGCGGTAGTAATAAATAAGGTGTTCAGTGTTTTGCCGCCGAAACAGCATTTAGTGACATTTGGTACTGGTAGGTTGATAGTTCTGACGCATTCACCTTGTTGATTAAAGCGACTCACTTTCCCTGCGCCGTAATGACAAACCCAAAGAAAACCTTCAGTATCAACACACATACCATCGGGGTACCCATCATTATCACCAAACAGGATAAAGGGCTTTATCTCTGTAATATCGTTATCTTGGTTTAAGCAGCCTTGAAAAACAGTCTTAGCAAGAGTATCGGTAAAATAAATAAATTTACCGTCTTGGCTAAATGTTGGACCGTTGGTTATAGTGCTCTGACCCAATTGTTCTAAGTGGTTTAATTGACCGCTATTATCTAAACGATAAAAACTCCCTGTTTCACTCGTTTGATTATTATTCATGCTACCAAACCAATAGTTTCCTTGAGTATCACAACTACCATCGTTAAATCGATTATTTGTTATGTCTTGTTCAATTAACTGGATTGGTGTTTTCTTTTGCGTATTAAGACTTATATGAAAGACACCTGAAGCAAAAGTAGCAAAAAGCCCATTTTGCTTTGCTGGCACTACAGAACTCAGTTGCCCATCAAAGTGCCAACTGTGACTGTATTGATTACCGTCTCTATCAAAACGGAAACGGTGCAAGTTGGATTGAGTAATATCAACCCAATAGAGAGCTTGCTCTTCTTCATGCCAAACTGGGCCTTCACCCAACTCAGCTTTGGCATCCCAAATACATGTTAAGTTATTCATTTACTTCTACTCGCTTGTAATTTCTAATTAAATTAATGAGAATTTCTTGGAATGCCATGTTTGCTAGCAATACGAGTATGTTTCTCTTTCATCTCTAACGTACCACCATCACTTAATTGATTCACTCGGCTACGATAAATTTCTTGCCAAGGTGTTTGATTAACAATAGGAATACGTTCCATACTTTTTTTACGAGTAGCAAGTAGTTCAGGTTCAATCAGTAAATCAACCGTGTTGTTATTTAAATCAATGCGTAAGATGTCATCGGTTTTTATGTAAGCTAAACCACCGCCAACAGCAGCTTCAGGGGAAATATTTAAAATAGAAGGGCTAGCCGATGTACCACTTTGTCTGCCATCACCCATGGTTGGTAGACAGGTTATACCTTGTTTGACAAGGTAATCAGGTGGCAACATATTAACGACCTCAGCCGATCCCGGATAACCTACAGGACCACAGTTTCGAATGATCAACATGCAGTGTTCATTGATATTTAAAGCAGGATCATTGATGCGGTGATGGTAATCTTCAGGCCCTTCGAAAACGATAGCGCGCGCTTCAAACACATTCAGTTGCTTAGGATCACTCAAATACGTGGTGCGGAATGTTTCATCTATAACAGACTTTTTCATAATGGCTGAATCAAAAATATTACCTGACATTACCGCAAAACCAGCGCTTGCCATTAACGGACTTTCGACAGTTTTTATTACTTTATCTGCGCGGCTACGGGCATTACCATAAATTTCTTTCACCGTTTTCCCAGTAACAGTAATAGCCTCTCCTTTGATGATACCAGCATGGATAAGCTCTCCCATTACTGCTGGAACACCGCCAGCGCGATGAAACTCTTCACCTAAATATTCACCAGCAGGTTGGCAATTTACAATCAGTGGCACTGATTCACCGTGGGTTTGCCAATCGGTAATTGATAATTCAATATCGTCCATATGATTGGCTATAGCTTGAATATGTGGTGGCGCATTAGTTGAACCGCCAATAGCGCTACATACTTTTATGGCATTGTAGAACGACTCTTGTGTCATAATATCGGAAGGTTTTAAGTCTTCCGCTACCATCTCTACAATACGACGGCCCGTGTAATAGCCCATTTGAGCGCGTTCACGATATGGCGCAGGAATAGCAGCACAGCCGGGTAAGGACATACCTAAAGCTTCAGCTAAAGAGTTCATGGTTAGTGCCGTACCCATGGTATTACAATGACCTGAACTAGGGGCTGATGATGAAACCTGATCCATAAAGTTTTCATAATCTATTTCACCGGCGGCATATTTTTCTCGACACTCCCAAATAATACTGCCCGAGCCGACTCTTTTTTCATTGTCCCAGCCATTAAGCATTGGTCCACCGGAAAAAACGATGGTAGGGATATCAACTGCAGCCGCAGCCATCAAAGTTGCAGGTGTGGTTTTATCACAGCCTGTAGTTAGAATAACGCCATCAAGTGGATAACCGTAAAGTACCTCAATTAAACCTAACGTCGCTAAATTACGATCTAAGGCAGCAGTAGGGCGTTTACCCATTTCATGTATCGGGTGCACAGGAAATTCAAGGGGAATACCACCCGCATCTCTAATGCCCTCTTTGAGTCTTTGTGCCAGACCAACATGGTGTCGATTACAAGGTGTTAGATCGCTACCTGTTTGGGCGATACCAATAATAGGTTTGCCAGACTGTAATTCTTCGCGAGTTAAACCATAGTTCATATACCGTTCTAGATATATAGCGGTTTGATCAGGTTGGTTGGGCTCATTGAGCCATTCTTCACTGCGTAAGCGTTTTTTTACTTTAGGTTTATTTATTGACATGATCGTATCTACTTTAGGGATCTTATCAATTAGTTTACTGCTAGTAAGAGCTATCTAACTACTTAGTAGTTGATATGTTGATAATACTTTTTTAACGTTCAAAAAGTATTATCCCAAAATATATAAGGGAGCTTTTAAGTAGCCCTTTGAGGGAAGTAATAGCGACCTGCTATTTCCGTAGCTATCAACCAATTTAACTTACTATATCAATCTTTTGTTGTAGGCAAGTTATGGCACCACTCAGACAGCAGTTACTTGACTGTATGCTAGTACGACACTTTTCAATTAGCACACAAGAAGCCTTTGTTTTATGTTGTTGACAAACATATAATGTATTTGGGTTTAAATTAACTCACGTTCAGAGGTTAGCACTTCGTTGGGGAGTCATTATGTTTATGTTTCTATAGGATTACAGTGTTTAAATTAAATGTTGATAAGAAATTGGATATTGTATTAGTGGAGCCATATCTTGCTAAAAGATACTTCAAAATTGTACAAGAAGAACGAGATTATTTAAGCAAATGGCTTGTTTGGCCTAAGTATGCTGATTCTGAAGAGTTTTTCTTATCATTTGTGAATAAGTCACTCGACGACTTTGAAAGTGGAAAGTCATTAACTTGTGCCATTATCTATTGTGATACATTAGTTGGAAACATTAGCTTCAATTCAATATCTCAAGAACTTAAAAAAGTAGAAGTAGGTTATTGGCTAAGTTCCAAATACCAAGGCAAGGGTATTGTGACGAAGTCACTTTCAAAACTAATAGCTTATGCATTTGGACCACTAAATATGGATAGAGTTCAAATATCAGTAGCAACTGAAAATTTACCGAGTCGAAATGTTTGTGAACGCTTAGGCTTTTCATTTGAAGGAGCTATAAGTAATAGTGAAAACTTAAATGGTCGCATTGTCGATCATGCAATTTATAGTTTAAGTAAAGGTAGTGGATAGAAACATACAAGTTATTAGAGCAGGACAAATAAAAGTTAGTCTTCGCTCCAGTATCACTAATTGTAGCCTACTTATTATTTCCCTCTTAGCTAGTCTGCGTAGACCCCTATTGTCAAGCAGCACAGCCCCTTCTTATAATTAGAAAGTTTGACAGCAGTACACCTAAAAATTTTATTCCAAGTACTTTGCTTTTGGCACTAATAATTGTTAGTGCCAAGGTACCCTAAGTACTTAGTTTGTTTGTTTCAATTTAAACGCGGTCATAATCAACTGTTCTAACTGACATTGATCAGCAGCAAATTTCCTTATGCCTTGAGAGAGTAACTCAACAGCCATAGCATCTTCGTTATGCTGCCAAGAAAAGTTTGAAAAATCTAAAGTTTGTTCACTCTGTTTTGATTGAGTCTGATCAATGTTACTTGATAACTTAGGCAGTAAGTTTCCTTGAGTACTTTGTAGCTCTGCAAGCAGTGCAGGGGATATAGTCAGTAAGTCACAACCAGCAAGTTCTGTAATTTCGTTTATATTTCTGAAACTAGCACCCATGATAACTGTCTTATAATTGTGTTCTTTGTAGAAGTTATAAATTTGAGTAACCGATTTTACCCCTGGATCCTCTGAACCATAAAATTCACGATTTTCAGTTTTCTTATACCAGTCTAAAATGCGGCCAACAAAAGGAGAAATAAGTGTGACTTTTGCTTCAGCGCAAGCGATTGCTTGTGCCATGCTAAAAAGCAACGTGAGGTTACATGAAATACCTTCTTTTTCTAGTTGTTCAGCGGCTTTAATTCCCTGCCACGTAGCGGCAAGTTTTATTAAAACTCTTTCCTTTGCAATTCCTCTTTTTTGATAAAGTGAAATTAACTTACGGCCTTTATCAATACTCCCTTGTTCATCAAAAGATAGGCGTGCATCGACTTCTGATGAAATACGGCCAGGTATGTGTTTAAGTATTTCACAGCCAAAGTTTACGATTAACTGATCACAAATATCATCAATATTGTCGGCAGACTTTTCTATCGCATCTACGATAATATGCTGATATTGCGGCAGCTTAGCTGCTTGCAAAATTAATGAAGGGTTGGTTGTCGCATCGGTAGGGTTTAGCGATTTAATGGAGTCTACATCGCCGCTGTCGGCTACGACTGTTGTTACTTTTTTCAGTTGTTCTAATAAATTCATTTTATATTAAGGCAGTGATAAATAGTTAACACTGCCTTACCTGCTAGTTTAGAGTTTAAGAGCGGTTAATTGGCTTGAGTTAAACGTAACGGTTAACTATGTTTTCTAACAACTCTTGACGACCGGATTCTTGTTTAGGATTGATGTTAGTTTCTAGTACTAATTTAGATAAACTTTCTAAACTTTGATCGCCCGTCATAATGCTTTGGCCTAACTTTTCTTGCCAGCCAGCATAACGTTGCTCAACAAAATCAGATAGTGGGGCATCTTCAATTAATTTAGCTGCGTTAAGTAATGACTTAGCCATAGTGTCCATGCCGCCAATGTGACCAATAAATAGATCATCACGCTCACATGATTGACGACGCAACTTAGTATCGAAATTAAAGCCACCGGTGTCTAAACCACCATTTTTCAGTATTTCGTGCATCACTAAGGTACATTCAGCGACATCATTAGGGAATTGGTCGGTATCCCAGCCGTTTTGCATATCACCACGGTTAGCGTCAATACTACCCATAATACCTTCAGCACATGCCGTAGCTATTTCATGATGGAAGCTATGACCAGCAAGTGTTGCATGGTTAGCTTCAATATTTACATGAACTTCACCAGCAATTCCGTGCTTATGCAGAAAGCCTGCAACGGTAGCGGTATCGTAATCGTATTGGTGTTTAGTCGGCTCTTGTGGTTTAGGTTCAATTAATAACTTACCTTTAAAACCAATTTTATGTTTATGTTCAATCACCATTTTAAGGAAACGAGCATATTGTTCACCTTCTTGTTTAAGATCAGTGTTTAATAAAGTATCGTAACCTTCACGACCTCCCCAAAGTACATAGTTTTGACCACCTAAACGATGGGTAACATCCATGGCGTGTTTAACTTGTGCAGCAGCATAAGCAAATAGCTCAGGGTTAGGGTTAGTTGAACCACCAGCACAAAAGCGTGCATTTGAAAATAAATTAGCCGTTCCCCAGAGCAATTGAACGCCTGTGCGATCCATTTCTTTTTCAAAAATATCAGCGATATGATTAACGTTGCTGTGAAATTCTTTTAATGAGTTACCCTCAGGCGCAATATCCGCGTCATGAAAACAAAAATATGGCACGCCTAGCTTTTCAAAAAACTCAAAAGCAACTTTAGCTTTTTGCTCTGCTAACTGAAGTTGGTTGCCTGTAGCTTGGATCCACGGGCGCTCAAATGTACCAGCGCCAAAAATATCTGAGCCTGTCCAACAAAAGTTATGCCAGTAACAGGCGGCAAAACGTAAGTGTTCTTTCATGGTTTTGCCAAGCACTATTTGGTTTTCGTCATAATAACGAAAGGCTAACGGGTTAGTACTATTAGTCCCTTCAAATTGAATTTTGTTTACCTTATTAAAAAATTGTTCAGTCATGATATTTCTCCACTTGACGTTTGGTAATAATGAATTAAGTGAGCTTATTTAACATAAGCGTTTTATTAAAAGGAGAGGGCACATTAAAAATGGGCCGCTACACTTTGGTATAAAGCTTGGTATTTTTGATATTGCACTTGGTAGATCTCAACCATTGCTGAATCAGCTTCGATAATGTGTTTGATTTTACCCGGTAGACAAACCTTGGCAGGTAACTCTCTAGTTACTGCCATACGCGCAAGGCGTGCCGCGCCAAATGCGGGGCCTACTTCACTACCTTCACGGTAAATTAGTGGTCGGTTCAGCACACTAGCAAGGATTGTTCCCCATAAACCACTACGGGAACCGCCGCCGATAACGGATACTTGCTCTATTTTTGTCCCTGCATCGAGAAGCACTTGTTGACCGTCAGCAAAAGCAAAAGCTACGCCTTCTAATACGGCTCTGCCTAATACTGCTCGTGAGGTGTTATGTCCTAAGCCAAAAAACACCCCTTGGGCATTAGGATTATTATGTGGAGTACGTTCGCCAGATAAATAAGGCAGGAAAGTTACCGTGCAAGGCTTAGTAAAATCTTCTAAGGCTATTTCATCTAATAAGCTTTGCTCGTTAACTGCACCCGTTAATTTAGTGACCCAAGACAAGCAACTGGCGGCGCTTAAAATAACCGACATTTGATGCCATGTATTAGCAATACAATGACAAAAGGTATGGACAGCACCATCAGCGTTCGGTAAGTATTTTTCATTAGCAACAAAATAAACACCAGAAGTACCTAATGATATAAAGGCTTCGTTGGGGGTTATAACGCCAATACCAACAGCGCCAGCGGCGTTATCACCAGCACCTGCGGCAACAGGGACTTGTTTCATGCCCCAATTAGCGGCAACCTCGGCGCTGAGTAATCCTGTTGCTTCTGACCCTTCATATAACTTAGGCATGTGAGATTCATTTAGCCCTGTTGCCGCTAACATTTCATTTGACCATTTGCGGCTTTCAACATCTAACCACAGGGTGCCGGCACTGTCTGACAAGTCAGAAGCAAAATCACCGGTCATTAGAAACCTTAGGTAATCTTTTGGTAATAAAACCTTGTCAATACGAGCAAACAATTCGGGTTCATTTTGTGCGACCCAGAGTAGTTTAGGCGCGGTAAATCCCGGCATCGCTATATTCCCAGTTATTTCTCTGCTATCAGGAACAAGCTGTTCAAGTTCTAGGCATTGTTGTTGGCTACGACCGTCGTTCCATAATATGGCTGGGCGAATAATGTCATGGTTAGTATCTAACAATGTGGCGCCATGCATTTGCCCTGATAAACCGATGGCTTTAACCCCAAGAAGTGCTTTAGCATGGTTTTTCTTCAGTTCAGCCATGGCATTTTTCGTTGCTTGCCACCAATCTTGTGGTGCTTGCTCAGACCACATTGGCTTTGGAATTGAAACTGTTAATGCCGCCGATGCTTGAGCGATTAAGGTGTCGTTATCATCAATAATGATCACTTTGACACTAGATGTGCCTAAATCAATACCTAAGTACATTTGTTGCTACTCCAATATTATTTAAAAAGTACTTTAGCTTCATCGGCATGAATGAAACGAGGTTTATTAATCATGTCGTTGTAATGATTCGGCAATTTAGGCCATAAATCTAAACGGGCATTATTGAAGCCACCGGTGAGCTGTGGCCAGATCCAATTCCAACGTTGCCAGTCAACAATAATGACATTGAAGGCTTTTATGTGAGGGTATTCTTCAAATAAAGAGAAATAGGCATTGAACCAAGATAGTGACTCCTCCAGAGATTCTGGGTTACGAAACTGCATCGATAAGCCCTTAGTAAACCAAGGGGACGATTCACCAATAAAAATGGGCTTATTTCTTGATGCGGCATTTTGGTAAAATTCAATGCTGCCCGGCGAGCGAAAAGTCCCTATGCTAAATTGACTGATGCTCCACCAATCGACATATTCATCACCGGGATAAAAATCCATGTAGTGATGTTTACCTAAGATAGGCATACCAGTTAATTCGTTTAAATCAGGCACAGAGGCGTGCCAAAGAGTGGCGACATTTGTGACTTTCATTTCACGCATTTTATTAACGATATATTTGAAACCTTCTCGATACTCGACAGGATCAAAGTGGCCTAGGTTATTAAACTCCCAGCCGATTCGCATAAATATGGGTTTATCTACTTCAGCCATGGCATTAAAAAACTGTTCAAGTTGCTGGTCTGCTTTTCCTGATAAGGTCTCTTTAGGATTAAAGTCATAACCTATTTGCGCCATTTGCCAACTGTCTTCTTGGGCGAAGGCTTGAAAGTGCTCTATAAAACCATCAAGTTGTGCTTGACCATCTTCTCTTTGAGGATGGATATAAAAAGAAGCAATAGCAGGGGCGTTTTTTCCAACTACTTGAAGATAATCAAGATAGTCCTGTTTGTCGCCTTTTGCGCCGGGGAGGTCGGTATTCCAGCCATGAGTGATTTGCCCCCAACCATGAATAGTACGACCTGATGGTGGTTCAAATTTTGCAGCAAAAAAAGGCTCAGTGCTGCTAGCTGCTTTTACGGTGTTATCAGTTGTTTGCTGGCAGGCAGATAAAGAAAACAAAGAGATCAAACTGAAAGTGGCAACAGTGAGTCCTTTGGTTAATCTATATGGGTTTAATATTGATTTCATTATAACTTCTCTTTTGTTGTTATATTTGATGGTTTTATTTTTTCAGTATTAGGCAGTAGCAAAGAATATAAAGCAGGTACTGCACCTAAAGTCATTATGGTGCCTAAACTCATGCCAAAAATGATGACACTGGCCATACTGTAAAATAGGCTTTCTTCCATGGTCATTAGTGGGATGAGTGCCAGTACCGTCGTTAATGTGGTGATTAAAATAGGGCGAAGCCTATTAATACAAGCAGACTCAATTGCTATGAGCTTAGTTTTCCCTCGACTTTGCTCATCGCCAATTTTGTCAATAAGCACAATGGCGTTATTAATGATAATGCCTGCCAAAGAGATAAACCCAAGACCACCAATAAAGTCAAAGTTAGCACCAGTAAGATATAAGCCAATAAAGCCGCCTGAGAATGCTAGCGGAATAGTGAGCGCTACTATGGTTGTTTTTCTAAAGGAGTTAAATTGGCTCACTAAAATACATAATATTAAGCCAAGGAATAGCGGTAGGGTGACAAACAAAGTGCCAGCACTATTTTTAAAACCTTCTAATTCACCACCTAACTCGATACGATAACCAGCAGGCAAATTCTCATAGATGTCTGCTATTTTTTTGTCCCAAGCAGCCTGTAATTGAGGAGCCTTAAAGCTAAGATGTTTTCCTTCAACCGTGATGGTTTTTTCCATGTTTCTGCGAACAATTGTGCCAAACTCAGCAACTGACTCCATTGAGGCTATTTGAGATAGCAGCACATATTCACTGTTACTATTGGCTAAATACACTTTTACTAAATCTAATGGGTTGGCGTTATTAATTGGGCTATCTGTATTGTTTTTCATTTTAATAACAACGGGAATAAGGGTATCGTTTCGGCGAATTTGAGTGATTTCAATGCCCGTAAATGTACTTTGTAAGGCATTGGCTATAGCTTGATAAGTTACGCCTGATCGACGAGCTTTGGCTTGATTTATGGTTATTTGATAACGCTTGGTTCTATTTTCCCAACTATTGCGAACGTGAATAGCACCAGGGATTGAGGTAAGTGCAGCTTGTGCCTGTTTACTTAATTTGAAAAGAACCTCGGCATCCGAGCCAATAAAACGTAGTTGTACTACCCCAGGAGGTACTGTGCCGCGAGATATTAGCTCTGTTCTAACATTGATGTGTGCAAGCTCACTGGCGGCAAATTCACGAATGCGCTTTTGCATGATTAGGGCATCAGCAGCAGATTTGGTTTTAACGATCATAAAAGCGTTATTAGGTGCTGGCTCATTAGGAATTATAGAAAGGAAAAAACGCGGGCCACCATTACCTATATAAGAAGAGATATATTCAACATGAGGGTTTATCTGTTTATCTTTCAGCCAAGAAGTTAAGGTGTTGGTTGATTGTTTCGTTTGATTTACGTTATAACCTGCGGGTAAGTCAACATAAACCAGTACTTCAGAGCGCGATGAAACTGCAAACATTTCAACTGGAACCATTGATAAAACATAAAGTGAAAAAGCAAAAATGCTGGTGATTACGCCAAGGAACTTCTTGGGATGATTTAATACTTTGCGTACGAAACCTTGGTAAAAGCCTAATAGAAAAAAAGCTTTCTTTTGCTTGCTGTCTTTAATGAAATGCACCGCTAGTAATGGCACAATCGTTAGTGAAATAAGCCAAGAAATGAGTAACGAAATTGAAACAACTTGCGCTAGTGAACGGGTATATTCACCTGCGGTTGTTTTGGCTAATAAAATAGGGGAAAAAGCTAATACTGTGGTTAAGGTAGAAGTAAGTAGTGGCAAGGCTAACTCTTTGCAGGCATGAAGGGCGGCTTGCATTCTTTGTTGACCCGAATGTAACCGTAGATGTATATTTTCGGTAATAACAATGGCGTTGTCGACTAACATGCCTAACGCAATGATCAGACTTGCCAAAGAAATAAATTGCAAATCTATATCAACAAAGAACATCACTAATAAGGTAGCTAGTATCGTTAGTGGCACGGTAATGCCAACAATAAGACCTTCTGAAAACCCCAAGCTTAAAATAACAATGGCTAATACAATAAAGAGCGTTTGATATAAACTCTCTTTAACATTGCCGATTGATTTGTCGACGACATCTGCCTGAAAAGTGGCTATTTCTAATTGCATGCCAACCGGTAATTCTTGATCAAGTTGATTGAGCAACTTTTTGAGCTCGGGTCCCAGTTGTAATATATTGCGTCCTGACTGCATTGAAGCCGCGATAACAATGGCGGGTTTACCATTAAAGTAGGCTAACTCTGTAGAGGGTTCGTTGTAACCAGTACGCACGGTTAAATAATCTTTTAACGGTAAAACGCCACCATTGTTTGCAGGGATTTCTAGTTCATTTAAGCTAGACTTTGAGTCGAACTTGCCGCTAGTTTGAACTGTTATTTGTCTAGTATTCGTTAAAATACTACCAGAGGGTATGATGCTGTTTTGATCTTTTACACTGCGAACTAGTTCGCCTAAATCAATACTGTTTGATTCAATAACGCTGGCGTTACCCTCAATGAATACTTGCTCTTTTTGTAGGCCGTGTAAGGTAACCCGTTTAATGCCGTTAAGGGTGTAGAGCCTGTCTCTGATATCTCTGGCATGCTCTCTAAGCACAGACATAGACCAATTTTTGCCAGTTAAGGCGGCAGTAAAAATAGAGACGTCGCCAAAATCATCCTTAAATAACGGTCCTATAACACCTTTAGGCAAAGACGATTTACTTTGTGTTAACTTACGTCTGACATCATCCCACAATTTACTTAAGTCGCCAATATGCTGAAAAGCACTGATGGTAATAACAGATTGGCCCGTTTTGGAGGTGGAGTTAATAAACTCTATATCACCTAATTCTCTTAATTTCTCTTCAATTTTCTGCGTAATTAACTTCTCAACCTTCTCCGGAGGTAGTCCCGGGAATTGAGTAATAATCATCGCTTTATTTATTCTAATAAGCGGATCTTCGCGGCTAGGAAAATCAGCGTATACCATCAAGCCTAAACTAATAATTAGCGCAACTAATACATAAGTCATTCGACTGTTATTGAGCGCGAGTTTTGTTATATTCATAGTGATATTTCTCGGTATCAGTGAGCAGCTTTATACAAGGTCACCTGTTGACCATCGCTTAGAAATTCTGCGCCTGTGGTGCAAACAACCTCCTTGGCCTGTAAGCCAGAAGTAATTAACAATTGATTGGCATTTAGTAGACGACTGGTGATTGTTCGTGAAACGACTTGTTTGCTTTCTTTGTTATAAACAAAAACTTGCTCAGCACCATTTGCAGCAATCATTACTGCCGATTCAGGTAATATGATGCCCCGACTTGACTGTTTTGTTTTGATAAAAACGTCCGCAGCCATACCTGGATGAATATTAGGGTGTACATTTTCAAGTTCAGCACTTACTGGGTAAGCACCTCTCATGTTTGATTCCAAACCTATTTTTGTGATTCTTGCGCGCTGATTAGCGTAATTTACTGTTGGAATGTTAAGTAAAACGTCATCTGCCAGTTTGATATCAGTAATCAAGGTACTGGGTACCAAAAAAGTGACTTCTAAGTGGGATTTATCTTGTATTTCTATGATAACTTGTCGACTGGATACTTCTTCAAATTGTTCTATTTCTCGGCGAGTTATCATGCCATCAAAAGGAGCCCGTAAAGTAGTATGGTGCAAATCGCGCTGAGTTAAAGATAGCTTCGCTTGTGCAAGATCCACTAGGCTTTGAGCTTTTTCAAAGTCAGCTTGTGCTTTATCTATTGCATTTTTATTAATGAGCTGTTGATTGAAAATAAGCTGCTGGCGTTGATAATTCTCACTTCGCTCTTTAAATCCCGCATTAGCACTAGCAAGCTCAGCTTTTGCTTGAGCTACTTTATATTTAAAAGGGGTCTCATCAATTGATGCAATAGCTTGGCCTAAAACTACTTTTTCACCAATTTTGACATTCAATTCATTGAGCTGTCCTGCTACATTAAATGATAATTCAGCTGACTTTGTTGGGCGAAGGTAACCTGAAAGTTGTCGTTGTGGTTGAATGTCTTGTGACTCGACAACTAAATACTGTATTGCTTTAATGGGAGCAATTAAGTTTTCATTTGTCGATGACTCTTGAGTGCAACCCGTTAGGGCAATAGCAAGTATGCCTAAGAGAAAATACCGATTCATTGAGTCAGTTATTGAATTGGGTATTAAGCTAATTATGTGCATAACTTGCGAGCCTTAAGAGCAGTGGAGTATGAAAATTACACATTATCCGTTTAGATAAGTGCTGATTATAAAAAAGATGAGTATCTAACCGTTAATCTTCAGAATCACGATATTCAGTTGGCCAATTAGGCATGGTGAATGCGCCGCCATCAACCCATAAGGTTTGCCCGGTGATAAAGCTTGATTTTTCTCCGCCAAGGAATTCAACAGCATTGTAGATGTCTTCTGGGTAGCCAACACGGTTAATAGGAGCAGCTTTAGACCAGGTTTTTGCGTAGTTTGGATCTTCAATTTTGGTTCTTTCAATTTCAATTGCACCAGGTGCTACGCAGTTTACACGGATGTTATATTTGCCAAGTTCAATGGCGGTAGAACGCGTTAACATTTCAATTCCGCCTTTTGAGGCAGTATAATCAACTAAATTTGGGAAAGGGACCTTATTACAACCAGAGCCAATGTTAACAATTGCACCTTTTACTTTATGTTTAACCATGAGTTTGGCGACAGATTGTGATAATAAAAAGCAACCTTTTAAATTGGTACGAATAACTTTATCCCAGCTGTCTTCTTCTAACTCTAAAAAAGGAGACCAAGTTTGACAGCCAGCATTATTGATTAATAAGTCAGGGGCTCTGTTGAATTTATCTTCGACAGCACTGATGAATTGATTGACATCTTCACTCAAACCTACATCACATCGAAGAGAAAAACCTTGCTGACCCAGTTTTTCTATTTCGGTAACAACATCAGCTGCGCCAGCAGCATTACCCGCATAATTGATAGCAACGTTCCAGCCATTTTGTGCTAAACAAATAGCCAGTTCACGTCCAATGCCTGAACTTCCACCGGTAACGATAGCGAGTTTGTTCTCAGTTGTAGGTGAAGTCGTTGTAGATAAAGTATTTGTCATGGGAAAATCTCATTTTAGCTTCTTAATAGAGCAACTATATAGATAGTCACCCTTGTTTCGCTAAGTCGTAAATGAGAAGTTTCTGATACTAAATTAACATTCGTTGATTTTTCACCGTTAGTTATCGGCACTAGCTACTAGTTAGCATAAAGAAGGTGGGAACTTTATTATTCAGGTGAATCGTTGGGGGAAAGTTACTTCTATTGGTGTTTTTAATGATAGACATGCACGTTAAAAAAATACCACTCAATAGTCAACCATCGAGTAGTGCAATAAGAACTGTTCGGCCACTATAGTGGCATTAGATGTATTGTGTATATTTATTTGCTAAAGGATTTTTCATGTTGTCTCACCCTTATCAAGAGTTTGCTTTGAGTTTAGCTAAGATAATTCCGGCTGAAAGAATTATTACTGATTATGCCAAACGATTGGCATTTGGCGTTGATGCGAGTTTCTATCGGTTATTACCAAAAATAGTGATAAGAGTTGATGATGAAAATGAACTTATTGAGGTAATGAAAAAAGCTAAAATTGCCAAACTTGCGGTCACTTTTCGAGCCGCAGGTACTAGTTTATCTGGGCAAGCGCAATCAGACTCGATATTAATCATGTTGACCAATAATTGGCGTAGTCATCAAATCAATGAACTTGGTTTAAAAATAACCTTGGCCCCTGGTGTTATTGGCGCAGATGCTAATAAATACTTGTTACCCTATGGTCGTAAACTAGGGCCAGATCCCGCATCGATTAATACTTGTAAAATTGCAGGTATTGCAGCAAATAATTCAAGTGGTATGTGCTGTGGTGTATCACAAAATAGTTATCATACCCTTGATAGTATAAGGCTGGTATTACATGACGGAACAGTACTCGATACCGGCGATACATCTAGCAGGGCACACTTCAAACAAAGCCACGAGACATTACTTGAAAACTTAGCTGAACTTTCAGCTAAGACTAAAGGAAATAAAGACTTAAGTGAATTAATCAGACACAAGTACCGGTTAAAGAATACCACAGGTTATGCGATTAATTCCTTGATTGATTTTGAAGAACCCATTGATATTTTAGCGCATTTAATGATTGGTTCTGAAGGTACATTGGGCTTTATTTCGTCAATTACTTATAACACGGTTATTGAGCATAAATATCGCGCAAGCTCTTTAGTGCTATTTCCAAATATCGATATTACTTGTCGTGCGGTAAGTGCCTTGGCTGCTGAAGATGTTTCAGCGGTTGAGTTGTTAGATTATCGTTCATTATTGTCAGTTAGAGATATGGAAGGATTGCCCGACTTTATTCATGAAATGCCTGAAGGTGTTGCAGCCTTGTTAATTGAAACACGAGCAGCAAACCAAACCTTACTCGAGCAACAAATAGCCAACTTAACTACGGTATTAGCCCAGTTTGAACAGACTAATAGCATTAAGTTTACCGATAATGTTGATGAATACTCAAAACTTTGGGCAATCAGAAAACAAACCTTTCCCGCAGTGGGAGCTGTTCGGGAGACTGGCACGACTGTGATCATTGAAGACGTCGCTTTTGCCGTTGAAGATTTAGCTCGAGGTGTTTCACAATTACAGCGTTTGTTTAACAAATATAACTATGATGAAGCGATTATTTTTGGTCACGCATTAGATGGCAACTTACATTTTGTTTTTACGCAAGACTTTTCATCGCAAACTGAAATTGATCGTTACGAAGCATTTATGAATGATGTTTGTCAATTGGTGGCTGTTGAATTTAATGGATCCTTAAAGGCTGAACATGGTACTGGACGTAATATGGCGCCATTTATTGAACTCGAATGGGGTAAGCAAGGTTATCAATTGATGGAAGAGATCAAAGCTTTGTTTGACCCCGATAACATCTTAAACCCCGGGGTGATTATTAATGATGATGAAAAAGCGCATTTAAAATCACTCAAAGCTTTGCCTGCAGCTAATGAACTTATTGATAAGTGTATTGAGTGTGGTTTTTGCGAGCCTGTTTGCCCTTCAACAGGCTTAAGTTTTACCCCTCGACAGCGAATTACCAGTTACAGAGAAATTCAGCGTTTACGTAATAGTAATGAAAACCCAAGTTTACTCGCCGAATTGGAAGCCGATTTTGAATATTTAGGCATAGATACTTGTGCTGCTACGGGTTTATGTGCGCAGCGATGTCCTGTAGGTATTAATACTGGAGATTTGATCCGTGAATTTCGCAGCGAACGAAATCAAAAACATCAATCACTGTCAAAAACATTAGCCAATAAATTTGCTTTAATAGAGAGAAGCACACGCTTTTCTTTAGCCAGTGTTGCGATAGCGCAGAAAGTACTCGGCAATAGCGTGATGTCTTTTGCTAGCAAAGCGATGACAAAGATCAGCTTTAATCGTTTGCCGCTATGGAACAAAAATATGCCATCAAGGGCAAATTATCAGCCGACCACAATTAAGCCTGTTCAAGAATCTGTTCAAGAAAAATCACGGCCTAAAGTGGTTTATTTTCCAAGCTGTGCTAGTCGTACCATGGGGCCAGCGGCAGCAGCTAAAGAGCAAGAATCATTAACTGACGTTACTATGCGTTTACTCGATAAAGCCGGCTTTGAGGTGATAAGTCCAGATTTTACTGGCCAATGTTGTGGTATGCCATTTAAAAGCAAGGGCATGTTTAAGCAAGCTGAACAAAAGCGTCAAGCAACAGAAAGCCAGTTGAGCAAATTAAGCAATAATGGTCAGTATCCTATTTTATTTGATACTAGCCCATGTAAATCAATGTTATCTGAAGATGATAATGCTAATAGTGCACTTAATATATATGAACCGGTTGGTTTTATTGAGGATGTATTAGCGAAAAACTTAACCTTTAATGTTACCGATGACAGCATAATGTTACATGTAACTTGTACCAGTCGAAAAATGGGCTTAACGGATAAAATGATCTCGTTAGCTAATCGATGTTCAACACAAGTGAATATTCCAGAGCATATTTATTGCTGTGGTTTTGCTGGCGATAAAGGATTTACCGTTCCTGAGCTAAATGCGAATGCTTTAGCGTCATTGAAACAACAAGTGCCAAGCAGTTGTAGTCAAGGTTATAGCAATAGCAGAACGTGTGAAATAGGTTTGTCAGAGCATGCAGGCATTGATTATCAATCAATTATTTATTTGGTTGATAAGGTAACTAATAGCAAGGAAACAGTAAGGAGTTTAGTTAAATGAATGCACTATTTGATTTAACAAATAATGTTGCTGTTATTACTGGTGCCAGTAGAGGTTTAGGTCAATATTTTGCACGAGCTTTAGCCAAGTCAGGCGCAGATTTAGTATTAACAGCACGTAATGTTGATGACCTTAAAGATATTGTTGATGAAATATCAAAGCTTGGTGTACAAGTTCTTGCTCTTCCTCTAGATGTGAATAATCAAAACAGTATTAAAAAAATGGTTATTGAAGCTATTGCTTATTATGGAAAAATTGACATCCTTGTTAATAATGCTGGCTGTAATATCCGTAAACCCGCTTTAAACGTTAGTTGGGATGATTGGGAATTAGTGGTAAATACAAATTTAAGAGGTGCTTTTTTTGTAGCGCAGGCGGTTGCCAAGCATATGGTTAAAGAAAATTATGGCCGCATTATAAATATTGGTTCAGTGACCAGCGTATCTGGCTTTGCAGGGTTAGCTCCGTATTGTGCTAGTCGTGGTGGCATTAAACAACTAACTATGAGCTTAGCTGATGATTGGGGGCAATCAGGTGTTACCGTCAATTGCTTAGCCCCTGGCTGGTTTGAAACCGCACAAAATAAAGTACTTTATGAAAATGAAGAGTGGTTAAGCTATATTTGCGATCGTATTCCATTAGGTCGTCCAGGGCAGCCTCATGATCTTGATGGTGCCGTTGTATTTTTAGCATCAAAATCAAGTGAATATATAACGGGACAAACACTATTAGTCGATGGTGGCATCAGTACCGGAGCCACGAAGGCAACAGTATAAATAGCAAAAAATTATTATAAAAACTAGGTGTTAAATCGTAGTTAAACCCTATGTTGAACTTTATAACTAAAACGTTTAAATAAAGAGGATAAAGCTGTGCGAGTTATTTTAATTGGAGCGACCGGACATATTGGTAGTTATTTAGTGCCAAAATTAGTCAATCAAGGTTTTGAAGTATTGGCGGTAAGTCGTCACCAACAAACACCATATAATGATAACCCAGCATGGAAGAGTGTAAAATCAGTCGCTTTAGATAGGGTGAAATTAGAAGAGTCGAATCAGTTTGGTCAGGCTATAGCTGATTTAGAACCGGACATTGTTATTGATTTGATTTGTTTTACTAAACAAAGTGCACAGCAACTGGTTGAGGCCGTAAAAGGGAAAATTAAACAATTTCTTCACTGCGGTACTATATGGGTACACGGCGAAACAAGAGCCGTTCCAACGGTTGAAGGACAAACAAAACGTCCTTTAGGCGAATATGGAAAAAACAAAGCAGAAATAGAAGAATATTTACATGATGAATATATTTATCAGCAATTTCCTGCAACGGTAATTCACCCCGGCCATATTGTCGGTCCTGGGTGGACACCTCTAAACCCTGCGGGCAACTTTAATGAGCAATTTTTCATTGATATATCTCAAGGCCATGAAGTTTTGCTACCTAACTTAGGGTTAGAAACCTTACATCATGTCCATGCTGATGATGTAGCAAGCCTTTTTATACAAGCCATCAAGCACCGTAAAAATGCTTTAGGAGAAAGTTTTCATGCTGTTTCCGACCAAGCATTAACACTCAAAGGGTATGCTTTATCTTTATCTGATTGGTATGCACAGTCTGCTAATTTACGTTATTTACCTATTAATGAAATGAAGCATCATTTAAACGATCAAGATTTTAACGCGACTGTGGAGCATGTTAGTCACAGTACTAACTGTAGTAACCTCAAGGCCAAAAAATTGCTGGAATTTACACCTAAATATAGCTCTTTAGAAGCCATTCAAGAATCTCTATCAGAGATTATTTAACTTGACATTCATTTATTTATTTCTAATATATTTATTTAAGTGGAAGTAAGCGTCTAGCAAAGTGTACCTTCTAATAATTTGTCAAAACTAATAGGCTATCCCTAAATTTCAATTAGGAGAGAGCTATGAGAAAAACACGCAGCCTTGATCAGTGGCGTAGTATGATAGAAGATCAACAATCGAGTGATTTAGTTATCACTGAGTATTGTCAGAAAAATTCCACATAAAAAACAAAATTTTAGCAGCAAAACACATGCTAAAGGCATTACCTGGCAATTTTGTTCGCGCCAAAATCACTAAACAACCTGACGTTATCAAACCGCAACGGCCGATAACCCTTGTGGTCGGTAACGTAAAAGTCAGCTTGCCACCCACAACGCCTGCAACTTACCTCAGCCAATTGTTACGCGAGTTTGCCTGATGAAAATGTTTGTTGAACCCGAGCGTATTTATTTACACCGCGATGCTGTGGATTTTCGAAAATCGATTGATGGTCTGGTCGCCATCGTTGAAGGCGAGCTTGAACGTGATGCCTACACTGGCGCGTTATTTTGTTTTGCAACAAAGCGAAAGATAAACTCAAGTTGGTTTACTGGGATAAAACGGGGTTTGCTTTGTGGTATAAGCGACTCGAAAAACAAAAGTTCAAATGGCCAAATAAAGCCTCTCTGCAAGAATTTAAGCTCAGTCCTGGGCAACTGGATTGGTTGTTGTCGGGATATGATATGCTTGGTCATGAAGAGTTGCAGTATCAATCTATGATCTAATTGGACTTCCCATAGTTTGCTAGACACCCAATAAGTTACATTGTAGCTTCTAATAAGAGGTGTTTTATGAGCAAAGGCAAACGTTATACCCAAGAGTTTAAAGAAGCGGCTGTTAAACAAATTACTGAGCGCGGATATTCAGTCGCAGAAGTCGCTGAACGATTAGATATTTGTACCAAAACGTTATATCACTGGCGGAGCCAGTTATCAGATAAACCTAAGTCCGTTCAATCATCCGATGAAAAATTGAAGATCGCTAAATTAGAAGCGCAATTGAAACGTGTCACGGAGGAACGGGATATTTTAAAAAAGACCGAAAGGTACTTTGCCAGCAACCCCGAGTAAAGTACGGCTTCATTCGTGATCACCAAGATGAGTTTTCTATTACGACGATGTGCCGCCTTTTTAAGCTGCATCGCAGTGGTTTTTATGCGTGGTTGAAAAAGCCTATAAGCGATAGAGCGCTTGAAGATAATCGCTTGTTGAAGCCTCATTAAAGCGTTTTACGTAGCCAGCGGCGGCACGTATGGTAGCCCTTGGATACATGCTGACTTACGTGAAGCCGGTGAGCAATGCAGCGTAAATCGTGTAGCTAAGATCATGCGACAACATAAGCTTAAAGCGCAAATTGGGTATAAGCGCCGCCATATTAAAGGCGGTAAGACATCGCGGATTGCAGATAACTTATTAGCGCGTCAATTTAACCCACCTGCGCGAATCAATCGTGGGTAAGCGACATAACTTACAGTGTGCCCGGAGTTCAGCACTAGCAAGGAATGCTTTAATGAACTACGAGTCTATCTGAAATACATGAACAATACGGCAGGAGCCAAATTGTTTATGGCACTATCTGGTTGTGCAGATAGTTGAGTCTGAGCGGCAGTGACTTATCGTATGCTGATAAGGTGATGCAACTCGCTGACAACGGGGAGTGAGGCGAATTCGTTACGCCAAGATGCTCTTCTAGATTAAGTATTGGACGGAAGAAGTACATGAACCGATTAACCCGCATCTATGGGCTGAAACGTCGCCATTGCCTACACGAATTAACAGGCAATATGATGCTGTAATAATACTAAATGTATGAGCATTATTACCGACTTGATAAATCACATGTAGGTATTTATCAATGGATAAACGTTAAATCACAATTCAGCGTTTAAGCATTATCACCTTACAGCACGATAAGGTTAAAGACTGCGATCGGCATCCACCCCAATATGTTCGAGTTCAGATAGGTAAACCGGGGATGGTTTGAGCATGCCCCCGATGGCAAACAAGCTGGCGGAGCGTTCGTAGTAGTCTGAGATGGGGAAAGCCCATTACATGGCGAAGGGGCGCAGTTTAATTGATTTGCGCAAGCAAATTACCTGACCTTAATGAGGTGAAGACCTTTGATAATCAGCGAACTGCAACGTAAATTAGCAACATGGACAGCAACCGATAAAGCGCGTCGCGTTAATCGATTGCTGCGCCTTATCAGTCACCCGCAATGGCTTTGCCAAGCGGCTGAAGTAACGCTTTCTTCAAAAGGTGCCAAAACACCTGGCGTTGATGGAATAACTAAAATTCACTTACAGGCTAAGCTGACTGATTACTTAGATGGGATCAGAAATGATTTACTCTCGGGTAATTATCAGCCAATGCCTGCTAGACGAATTTATACTCCTAAAGCAAATGGAAAGCAACGCCCTTTAGGCATACCCACCTTAAGAGACAGAATAGTGCAACGTGCCATGCTCATGGCAATGGAGCCGATATGGGAAAATGATTTTCATTCACTATCCTACGGCTTTAGACCTGAACGCAGTGTCCATCACGCCATTAGAACTGTTAAGTTACAAATGACAGGCTCAAGTGAACCACGTGGGCGCTGGGTAATTGAAGGGGATTTATCAAGTTATTTTGATACCGTCCACCATCAATTACTTATGACATGTGTGCGTAAACGCATCAATTGTCGACGGTTTAATGAATTGCTCTGGCGGTTTATCAAAGCAGGACATATAGAACGTAACCTATTCTGTGCAACAAGCGAAGGCGTACCACAGGGTGGTGTTATTTCTCCGTTATTGTCAAATATCATGCTCAACGAATTTGATCAGTATTTGGATAAATGCTACCTGAGCAAAAAAGCACGTAAAGATCGCTGGTACTGGAATCGTACAATCCAAGATAAGCGCAGTATTGCACTAAAGGAAAATAGACAATGGAAACCTGGGGTTGCTTATTGTCGTTATGCCGATGACTTTGTGTTAATTGTCAAAGGTAACAAACAACAAGCAGAAGCCATTCGTGAGCAGTGTCGAAATTTTCTTGAAGGTAAACTTAAACTTACACTTAATATGAAGAAAACCCATATTACGCATGTGAACGATGGGTTTATCTTCCTTGGTCATAGGATCATAAGGAAACGTGGTCCTAAAGGAAATATGCGTGTGGTGTCAGGTATTCCACATGGTAAGGCTAAAGCATTTTCTCATTCTTTGAGCCAAGCTTTATCTAGTGATCACAGTTGTAGCAAGATAGACAAAGTTGAACAACTCAGCCGCAAGCTTAAAGGCTGGGCGCAATTTTATCGTCATACTGATTATACCGCTAAAGTTTACAGTAAAATTGATCGTATAGTTTTCTGGAAATTAGCAAAATGGCTAGCGCGGAAATATCGTTGCTCCGTTAAGTCATTAATGATGAAGTGGATCAAACGACCGACGCCAAATCAGGCCAAGACTTGGGTATTATTTGGTAAAAGCAATCGAGGTAATTTATGTAGGGCTTCACTATATCGACTGGTGAGCAGTCCTAAGTTTCCCTTTCGTTGGCGATTACCTGAATCAAACCCTTATCTTAGAGATGAAATGAGAAATACTGTCACATCTCGCTACAGCGATGTTGCAATGGCTGTTAGCCACAATTAAGCGGAGAGCCGTATGCGCTGAAAGGTGCACGTACGGTTCGGGGAGGAGAGGCAGAGAAATAGTTCGACTACGTTCTGCCTCTTACTCTACTAAGAACCTATGAAGGTTTTTTATATGTGGCAACAGTGATGGATTTATTCTCTCGGCGTATTGTGGGTTGGTCGATGGATAAAAATATGGATAAGCACCTCGTTATAAACGCACTGTTGATGGCTATATATCAACGTCAACCGAAGGCTGAGGTAATGGTTCATAGTGATCAAGGTAGTCAATACGGTAGCGCTGATTATCTCGCATTTATGAAAGAACATAATCTTGTGCCTTCAATGAGCCGCGCTGGAAACTGTCATGATAATGCGGTTACTGAAAGCTTTTTTGCGACAATTAAAAAGCGTATAATTAAGCGTAAGATATACTCGACACGCGAAGATGCGAAAGCTGAGATATTCAATTTTATAGAAATGTTTTACAATCCAAGAAAGCGCCATTCACACACAGGCGGTGTTTCACCTGCTAAGTTTGAAGAAGCGTATTATTCTGAGTTAAAAACTGTCTAGTGAAAGCTGGGAAGTCCAGTTTGTAAATTAGTAAGGATAGGGGTCTAATTTTGAGGAAGATTAAAGAGCTAAAAAAGTGGTTTGGGCGCTTGGGCACAAGTTTGGGCACAAATCGATTAAAACTTGAATTTTTAGGATGATCTTTTGAGGCTTGGCTCTCGTTATTTTAAAACTTTGAATACAAAATAATAAAAATCTAAGAATTTAATTTTCAACAAAAAATTAAATGAGTAGATTGAATAGGGTTTTTTAACTGTTTGAAATATAGAGTTTAATTGGTACGACCGAGTGGATTCGAACCACCGACCTCTACCATGTCAAGGTAGCGCTCTAACCAACTGAGCTACGGTCGTACAATAGGATTCTTAAATTAAACTTATTACAGGGAGTAATAAATTTGGTACGACTGAGTGGATTCGAACCACCGACCCCTACCATGTCAAGGTAGTGCTCTAACCAACTGAGCTACAGTCGTATTACTTTAATTTAAGCTAAGTGCTAACTAGGTAGCACGGGCGCTAATATATAGCGTGATGGGAGTTGGATCAAGCAGCTTTATAGTTTTTGCGTTTATTTGCCGTTTTTTTATTCATATTGGGCTGATTTCACACGTTTTATAAAAAATTTGCCACCAAAATACATGGTTTTTAGCTGAGTATTTTAGTTGGTTCAATAAGTTACTGTTTGCATTGGGCTGGAGTAAATTATTAATTGGTTTGCTGGTGAGTGCTGTTTTATACCAAAGTTGTTGATATAGCGGTTGCAGGGTTTCTAAGTAGCCGGCGAGCTGTGCTTGGTAAGGTTGCACTTGTCCTAAGTAATATTTTTTAAAGATATTATTTACAATTTGCGCTTGGTTATTATTTTTACCTGCTTGGCATAGCTGGCTAATATTCATGGTGTTTATAAATTGGGTAGCACTGTTATTTAGGGCTATTTGCGTTCTTACTGATTGAATTAGCTGCTGGTTAAACTGGTATTTATTAAGCTGCTCTAGTGCGGCAAATAAATGCTCGGAGTTTATTTGTGCAAACTGCTGCTTGGTTATTTGTTGTTTAATATTTACCAGCTTTGTTACGGCATTTACTGTGTCGCTAAAGCCTGCTGGGGTTATTGAAAGCTCTCGCGAGCTCAGTTGCCAAATGCGATTAAGCTCGGACTCTTTATAGAGCATGCTATTAAAGTAGTGCATTAAGTTATTTTGTTTGTGTTCGGTTGCCGCCAAAATCTTTTTATAAATAGAAGAGTCTTTTTCAAGCGAAGTTAAGCACTGCTGCGCACTTTGTATAAATTTTATTTGATAGATTAATATGCTTGCCGCTGTGGCGGTTTTACCGAGTTGGTTATTATGCTCGCTAATGAGGACGTTAAGTTTGCAGTGGCTTAAACTGGCAAGTTGAATAATGCCCAAGGTGATGTTGCTATCACTTAATACAGTTAATGGTATTAAGCTTAGTGGCACTAGCGGTTTTGGTGTTACTGGCTGTAAATCAAGCGTGTTAGCTAGTCGCTGGATATAAGTATGATTTGCATTACTGGGCTTATCGCTACAAGCGGTTAATGCAATAAAGCACACTACCAATAAACAGATTATTGGCAGTGGCTTTACTAATAGCCGTTTAAGCTTGCAAAGATGGTTCATATTTAAAACGTCTATGTACTGTGTACATTAACAATACAGCAGCGAGTGTTAAGCCAACAATAATGCCCAACCAAAAACCATGTGGGCCCATTGCTGGGACGATTAAGTCGGTTCTGGCTAATACATAGCCTAGTGCAAAGCCAACTAACCAATACGATACAAATGTAATATATGAAATAGGTGCGGTGTATTTTAATCCACGTAATATGCCATTTGCAGCAACTTGTAGTGCATCAGGTAATTGATATATACAGGCTAAAATCATGATTGATGAAGCCAGTGCCAGTACTTCGGGGCTGTCGCTATACAGTTGGCTTATTAAATCGCGGCCTAAAAAGGTAGTTACGGCAACAAATAGGGCAATGAGCGCTGCCAGTATATAGCTAGTTGAAACAGCAACTTTTAGCTGTTTTAAATGGTTTTGACCATATAAGTTGCCTATACGTATACTTATAGCAATAGAAAGGCTGAGCGGCATCATAAATAATAAAGTGGTAACACTGGCGGCAATTTGATGGCCAGATACGGCTACGGCGCCTAAATGGGCTATAAATAATGGAATGCAGGCAAATAAGGTTACTTCAAAAAAAGTAGCTAATGAAATAGGAATACCCAATTTAGTGATAATGCCAATAGTGGTTAAATTAGGTTTTTCAAATGGAGTCATTAAGCCTTTAGCATCTATTTTTTTACTCATTTGGCAATAAATAACCTGGGCTATTGCCATTACAGTTAATACTAATGCAGTAGCAATACCACAGCCTGCGCCGCCATAAGCGGGTAGGCCAAATAAGCCATTAATAAAAATATAGTTAACCGGAATATTAACCGCTAAACCTAACAGGCTGATATAAAAAGCGGGTTTGGTCATGCCCATACCTTCGGTCATATTTCTGTAAACGGTAAAAATTAAAAAGCCAAACACTCCCCATTTTACAAAGCGAATATAATCACTGGCAAGTGTTGCTATAGCAGGGCTGGTGTCGAGTTTCAAAATAATAATATCGGCAAATTGAGCAATACCAAACCCAGCAATACATAGCAGCGCAGTTAAATATAAAGCTTGTTGAAAATAATGGCTGATGCCTTTTTTATCGTTGGCCCCCGCAAACTGTGCAATAACACCGGTTAAAGCGAGTAAAATACCTTGCAGTGCAAGTAATAATGGGTTCCAAATACCAGTGGCAATAGATAAAGCAGCTAAATCAGTTGGGCTTACTTGGCCTGCCATAATCGTATCGACGACAGACATTAAAACAAGGGTAACCTGAGCTAAAAAAACGGGGATGGCAAGGGAAAGTAAGCGTTTAGCTTCCCAATTACTAAATGTCATAACAAACAGCTAAGAAATAATACAGGGCATAATTGTAATCTATTGCGGGGTGCCAATCCATTAAGATAATTATTAAGAGTGCATGATTTTATAACTTGATACGTTAAACTAGAGGCTATTAAGCAGTAAAGGCTTAACAGCCCCAATTTTGTAATAAACTTAAGAGATAATATGTTTACAGGAATTATACAAACCCAAGCGAGAGTCGTGTCGGCTAACCAAGTAAATGGCGTAATGCAATTAACCATAGCGGTTGAAAAGCAATATATACAGCAACTAAATTTAGGGGCGAGTATTGCTATTAATGGCTGCTGTTTAACAGTTGTTAAAGTATTAGCAAGTGATGATGATTTAATGGCGCAGGTATATTTTGATGTGATTGATGAAACACTCAAGTTAACTAACTTAGGTAAGCTTGAACTGGGCAGTTTAGTTAATTATGAGCGTTCAGTAACCTTTGGTACAGAACTTGGCGGGCATATTGTGTCTGGCCATATTCACTGTACGGCTAAAGTGGTGCAAATAGTTAAACAGCAAAGTAATTATAAAATGCAATTGTGCATACCGCCGCAGTGGCAAAAGTATGTATTGTATAAAGGCTTTGTGGCTATAAATGGCGCAAGTTTAACAGTAGGTAATGTTGATGAGCAGGGCTTTTGGCTGCACTTTATTCCCGAAACCCTCGCTATTACCAACTTAGATGCAGCTAAGCTAGGTGATGAGTTTAATATTGAGGTAGATCAGCAAACCTATACCATAATAAATACGGTCGAGAACTACTTGCGTCAGCAGAGTTAAAATATTTGTTCGTCGCCGCTATCTACATGTAATTCTAGTTTATTACGAGCATGGTCAATGTGCATGTTTAAATGAATAGGGTTACAACAGGCGCTGCACTCTTCTATGTAGTCTTGATCTCCCATGCTGGCATCTAAATCTAAATGAATATGATGCCCGCAGTGCGGACATGAAATACGTTGCGATACAAAGTTTTTCATAATCACTCCATGTACATTATTAAGTAGGCTTTCAATAATATAATTACACTAATTAATCACTTACTTAATGCTATTGGTATAAGCTCAATATAGTCGGGATTAAATGTTTACTGCGTTTAATTTAGTTTATTAGGATTACTTTATTAACCTTTCTATGTGTTGTTTTGCTTGGGTAAGGTAATGCCCCGCAAAAATATTAGCGTGGTTTAAAATAGGGTAAAGCTGGTATATTAATTTACGTTGCTCAAAACTTGCTAGCAACGGATATTGTTGATTATAAGCGCTGTAAAAATCATCTGGCAGTGGTGCAAATAGCTCGCTCATGGCTATATCAACCTCTCGGTCACCGTAATAACAGGCAGGGTTAAATATACTCGGTACTGTATTTATAAACCCTACATTGCCACGCCAAAAATCGCCATGTAATAATGATGGCTCTACGGGGTGGCTGTGTAATTGCTCTTTTACTAAATTAATTAATCGCTCTGGCTCTATAAATATAATGCCTTTTTCTGCCAATAATTGTAATTGCCAGCCTATGCGCTCTTCGGCGTAAAATATATACCACTTTTTATGCCAGCTATTAGGCTGTACTGTAGTGGCTAAATAATTATCTACATCAAAACCAAACATGGCTTGCTGATGCTTTTGATGCAACATTGCTAAGCCTTTTCCCATTGCGTTCCATGTGGGGTGTGGTTGTTTGTCAAATTCTAACCACTCTAAAACAATAAACGAGAACTCTATATTTGCACCTGTTGTAATGCAATCAGGCACTATAAACACCCCGTTTTCTGTGAGCAGCTTTAAACCAAGCGATTCGCTTTCTAGGCGCTCAAGCTCATTTTTTAACGCTACTTTTACTAAATAGTTGTGCGTACCATTGGTTATATGAAAAAGTTTGTCTGTGTTGGTGCTCTGAAGTTGCTGTTTATGAGTATGTTTAAAGTCATAATGTATGGCTTGGCTTATTTGCTCGTTTACTGTTTTCCACATAACAATTGCTCGCTTTTTAAACCGATACTTAAACTATGGCAAAAAGGTATTAATTTAACAAACTAATCGTTGTAAAATTAATGCCATAAATCACTGAAATGGAATAAAAATGAATAAAAGTTTAATAACCAATTTGCTAGCGGGTATATTTGTTGTTCTCGGCTTTATATTTGATCAGGCAATTGTGCTGTCGGTTGGTTTATTTGCACTCTCTGGAGCAGTGACTAATTTATTAGCTATTCATATGCTGTTCGAAAAAGTACCTTTTTTATATGGTTCGGGAGTAATCGCGTTAAAGTTTCAAAGCTTTAAAGTAGCAATAAGAAACTTAATTTTAACTGAGTTTTTTTCAGAGCAAAAAATTAATAGCTTACTCAGCAAAGCGCAACCTAATATCGACTTTGAACCAATAATTAGCAATGTTGATTTAAACCCTGCATTCGACAATTTGTTAGAGGTAATAGAGCAGTCTCAGTTTGGTAGTATGCTAGGAATGTTTGGCGGTACAGCGGCAATAGAGCCGATGCGTGAAAAGTTTATTGAAAAAATGCAATTGTCGCTTAGTGAGATTTCTCAAACTGACGACTTTAAAGCATTAGTAAGCCAAACACTTTCACAAGGTAATAGCGCAGAAAGCCTACATAAAACGGTGCTTAAACTAGTTGATGAGCGCTTAGATGAGCTTACTCCTAAAATGGTTAAAGAGATTATTCAGACCATGATCCGCGAGCACCTAGGCTGGCTTGTAGTATGGGGCGGTGTGTTTGGTGGTTTATTTGGTTTAATAGCGGCCGTGATTTAAATATAGTCTGAGCTATAAGATAATTTTATTAAAAGTATTTTATAGCTACTGACATATTTTTTCAGACTGTTATTATCGCCCCCTAATTTTTAGTGTTTAATTAAAAGGAGCCACTGTGAGTAAAACGCTAGCCAGTTATTATCAGCAGGCGTATGCATGCGACCAACAGCACTTTAACCAATGTTTTTATTGTGGCTGTGAAGCGACAGAGCGCGACCATTGTCCGCCATTACACATGCTACAAAGCATTATTGACCTAGGTGAAGAAGCCGACTTTGTATCAATACCGGCATGTTATGAGTGCTATGCGCTACTACATAACGAAAGGTTAATGACGATAGATGAGCGCTTTACTAAAATGAAAAAAAAGCTTTCTAATAAATACGCTAAACCACTGCGTGTTTATAACATGTGGGAAGAGAGTGAACTGGGTGATATGAGCGACGAGTTTGCGCACAGCATTCAAGCGGGTATGAAACTAGGTAAAGAAGCCGCAGAGCGCTTAGCATTTACTGGCTTTAGTTACGCCACTGAAGAGGCTAAGGTCACAGTGCGGGAAAAAACCAAAGAATTTGACGTAGAAGGCATGTTATTTACTGATTTTAAAGAGGCACTAAGCTACTGTATTACCGACTTAAATGTTGATAAAAGTGATTTTTATAAAATATTGGTTGAAGACTATCAAGGCGATTTTAACAAAGCACTTAGCCAGTATCGTCATCGGCATGACAAAGTAACTGCCGCTAAAGATGGCAACACGTTAATTAAAGATTTTTCAAAGCTGCACAAACAAAACTCTGATTTTGTAACTCGCACTGTTAAACACTTTATGGAAAAAGATCCAGTGTTAACAACCGAAGGCGCACTAGAGAAACTTTATAACAATTATATAAAAAAGTAATTACAGCAACTCATCTCAATTTATTGGTTTTTGGCCTGTTTTTTTAGCTTTATTAGTTAGCTTTAGCTAAAGTAGCAAAAAAACAGGAGAACCGAATAACATGCAAAAATTTGCTCCCTCATTGTTAGCTATTGGCTTAGCAACTGCACTTGTTGGTTGCCAAGAAAACGGCCCACAAGACGATAAAATAACAATAAACAAAAACCCTTACCCAAGTACTTATAAAGTGGTTGCTACATCAAGCACGCTGATCACTAATGCCACTGTATTAACTGGTACGGGCGAGCGCTTAGATGATACCGATGTATTACTTGTTGATGGTAAAGTACAACAAGTAGGCAAAGATTTAACTGCATCAGCAGATACCACAATTGATGCTCAAGGCAAGTGGGTAACACCGGGTATAATTGACGTTCACTCACATTTAGGTGCATATCCAAGCCCCTCGGTTGAGTCGCATCAAGACGGTAACGAAATGACCAGCCCAAATACAGCAGAAGTATGGGTAGAGCACTCTATTTGGCCACAAGATCCAGGCTTTAACCGTGCTCGCGAAGGCGGTATTACCTCACTACAAATATTACCTGGCTCTGCTAACTTGTTTGGTGGGCGCGGTGTAACACTTAAAAACGTACCAGCGCATACAATGCAAGCAATGAAATTTCCAGATGCGCCGTACGGCTTAAAAATGGCGTGTGGCGAAAACCCAAAACGCGTTTATGGTCGTAAAGGCACGTTACCTTCAACCCGTATGGGGAACATGGCTGGTTACAGAATGGCATGGGCCGAAACTGTAGAATACAAACGCGCGTGGGATAAATACGATAGCGATTATGCAGCGGGTAAAAACCCAGCAGCACCTACCCGCGATATTAAATACGATACATTGCGAGGAGTGTTAGAGGGCGAAGTGCGCATTCATAACCATTGCTATAAAGCAGAAGAAATGGCGATGATGATTGACCTTTCAAAAGAATTTAATTATCACGCGGGTACTTTTCATCATGGTATAGAAGCCTATAAAATTGCCGACATGCTAGCTGCAAACGGTTCATGTGCTGCGCTTTGGCCAGACTGGTGGGGCTTTAAAATGGAAGCCTACGACATGGTACAAGAAAATGTGGCCATTGTTGATGCGGTTAAAAACTCGTGTGCGGTAGTTCATTCTGATTCAGATACGACTATTCAGCGCTTAAACCAAGAGGCTGCTAAGGTAATGTTCCGCGCTAATCAAAATGGTTTTGATATTTCGGAGCAACACGCAATTAAGTGGATCACTGCTAATGCGGCAAAATCACTAGGAATTGATGATAAAACAGGCTCACTCGAAGCGGGTAAACAGGGCGATGTGGTTATTTGGAACCAAAGCCCGTTTAGTGTTTACGCTAAAGCTGAGCAAGTGTTTGTTGATGGTGCAAAAGTTTACGATAGAAACGATAGCACGTATCAGGCAACAAGTGATTTTATGTTAGGTCAACAATAAGGAGCACCCAGAATGAAAAATTTATCACGTTCGTTTTCGCTTTCTCTGGTTGCTGCAGGGTTATTAGCAGCAGGCGCGGTTAATGCGCAGTCACTGGCAATTATTAACGCCACATTACACACCTCAACAGAGCAAGGTGTATTAGAGGGCGCGAGCATTGTAATGACTGATGGCAAAATTTCTGCCATTAATCCAAGCGCTGTAAAAGCCGACAAAATTATTGATGCTAAGGGCCAAATAGTAACGCCTGGCTTTATTGCCAGTATTAACCAATTAGGTTTAGTTGAAGTAGGTGCGGTTGCAGGCTCACGCGATGGCGGCGATGAAAAAGCCGGTATTGATTTTGATGCAAGTTTAGCTTTTAACGGCCACTCGGGGTTAATTCCTTACGCACGTAAAGGCGGAATTACACGCGATGTGATCACCCCACAGGGCGGCGAGAGTATTTTTGCAGGCCTTGCAAGTGTAGTTGATTTAAGTGGTAGCTTTGAAAGCGTACTGCAAAAACAAGTGGCACTAGTGGTTAATTTAGGTGAGCGCCGCAAAGGTTCGCGTGCGTTTACTTTGCAAACACTTATAAATAAGCTAGATGAACATCAAACTAAAGCCGATAAAAAAGCTAAAAAAGATGACAAAAAGCCAACCGCCGAAGATAAAATAATGGTTAAAGTACTTAGCGGTGAAATGCCATTAATCGTTAATGTATCTCGCGCTGCCGATATAGTTGAGCTTATTAAAGTAAAGCAGCAGTTTGGCATTAACTTAGTACTTAATGGTGCGCAAGATGCTGTTGTCGTTAAAGAGCGTTTAGCTAAAGCAGACATTCCAGTGATCATTATTGCTATGGATAGTTTGCCAGGTAGTTTTGACTCATTAAATGCGAGTTTAAATAATGCAGGATTACTTGAAAAGGCCGGCGTAAAAGTACTGCTAACAGTGGGCGGTGATGCCAGTCATAATGTTTACCAGCTACGTTTTGATGCGGGTAATGCTGTATCGTATGGTATGAGCCAACAAGGTGCGTTAAAAGCAGTTACAGCAAACGTGGCTGATGTATTTGGCATTAATGCAGGCAGCCTAGCAGTAGGTAAAGCGGCCGATGTGGTTATGTGGAGCAATGATCCGTTTGAGCTTAGCAGCCACGTGAGCAAAATGTTTATTAATGGGGTTGAGGTATCTACACAATCTCGCCAAGATAAACTGCGTGACCGTTATACAACTGAGTCAAGTATGCCACGCGCATATACTAAGTAATCAGAAACTAAGCTAAACATCCTATATATTGGAGGTTAAAGCTACTACTAAAAAGGCCGCTATTTTATAAATAGCGGCCTTTTTATTTGTAAATTTTAGACATAAAAAAGCCGCTTACTTTTGCAAGTAAGCGGCTTTTAAATTCATTTCAATATTATACTAATTTAGCAAGAATATCGTTAAAGGTAGTGCTTGGACGCATCGCTTTAAAAGCAGCATCGTCGTTAGGCTGGAAGTAACCGCCTAAATCTACCGCTGGGCCTTGCGCGTTGTTTAGCTCACTAACAATTTGTTCTTTGTTAGTTTCAAGGTCACTAGCAATTTGCGTAAACTGCGCTTTAAGTTCGCTGTCGTCATTTTGCTTAGCAAGTTCTTGTGCCCAAAATAAAGATAGGAAGAAATGAGAACCACGGTTATCAATTTCTTTTACTTTACGTGAAGGCGACTTGTTTTCTGCAAGGAAAGTACCAGTTGCTTTATCTAGGGTGTCAGCAAGTACTTGTGCCTTGTTGTTACCCGTCGTTACGCTTAGGTGCTCAAGCGATGCAGCAAGTGCTAAAAATTCACCTAAAGAATCCCAACGTAAGTGGTTTTCTTTTTCGAATTGTTGCACATGCTTAGGTGCAGAACCACCTGCGCCAGTTTCAAATAAGCCACCACCGTTCATAAGTGGAACAATTGACAGCATTTTAGCACTTGTACCCAACTCTAAAATTGGGAATAAATCTGTAAGGTAATCACGTAAAACGTTACCTGTTACAGAAATAGTGTCTTTACCTTCTTTAATACGCGCTAAAGAGAATAAAGTTGCTTCAAGCGGTGCTAAAATTTGAATATCTAGGCCAGCTGTATCGTGCTCTGGTAGGTATTTATTTACTTTTTTGATTAGCTGCGCATCATGTGCACGGTTTTCGTCTAACCAAAAAATAGCAGGAACGCCCGTTGCGCGAGCACGGTTTACTGCAAGCTTAACCCAATCTTGGATTGGTGCATCTTTAACCTGACACATGCGCCAAATATCGCCTTGCTCAACACTGTGCTCAAGTAAAGTAGTACCGTTTGCATCAACAACACGGATCGAACCGTCTGCTTTAGCTTCAAACGTTTTGTCGTGTGAACCGTATTCTTCTGCTTTTTGCGCCATAAGGCCAACGTTTGGAACGCTACCCATAGTTGTTGGATCAAACGCACCATTTTCTTTACAAAAATCAATAGTTGCTTGGTAAATACCTGAGTAACAACGATCTGGAATTACAAAGCTAGTGTCTTGTAATTTACCATCGTTATTCCACATTTGACCGCTTGAACGAATTGCAGCAGGCATAGATGCATCGATGATCACGTCACTTGGTACGTGTAAGTTTGTAATACCACGGTCAGAATCAACCATAGCAATAGCAGGGCGGTTAGCGTAAACAGCTTGAATGTCTGCTTCAATTTCTTCGCGCTTAGCGTCATCTAATGTTTGAATTTTAGAGTACACATCGCCTAAACCATTATTTACATCAACACCTAGCTCTTCAAAAAGTTTACCATGCTTAGTAAATACATCTTTGTAGAATACTTTTACAGCGTGACCGAAGATGATTGGATCAGATACTTTCATCATTGTCGCTTTCATATGCAGCGAGAATAATACGCCTTTTTCTTTAGCAGCATCAATTTCGGCAGCTAAGAAAGCTTGCAGTTTAGCAGCGCTAATGCTTGATGCATCAATAACTTCGCCAGCTAAAAGCGGTGTGCTTTGTTTAAGCACAGTAACGTCGCCGTTAGTTGCAACATGTTCAATACGCACATCAGTGGCTGTATCAACAGTTACTGATTGCTCAGAACCAAAAAAGTCGCCTTCGCTCATGCTAGCAACGTAAGATTCAGAATCTTTGCTCCACGCACCCATTGAATGCGGGTTGTTACGTGCATATTCTTTTACAGAACCAGGTGCACGACGATCTGAGTTACCTTCACGTAGTACTGGGTTTACTGCACTGCCTTTAATTTTGTCGTACGCAGCTTGAATTGCTTTTTCTTCATCGTTTTTAGGCTCAACAGGGTATTCTGGAAGTGCATAACCTTTAGCTTGAAGCTCTTTAATTACCGCGCGAAGCTGTGGTACAGAGGCGCTGATGTTTGGTAATTTAATAATGTTAGCTTCTGGTGTTTTAGCCAGTTCGCCAAGTTCAGCCAGTGCATCGTTAATACGTTGTTCTGGTGTTAAATAATCAGGGAAGCTTGCAATTACACGACCTGCTAATGAAATATCGCGAGTTTCAACTTCAACACCTGCCGCATTTGTATATGCTTGGATGATAGGTAGCAACGAATAAGTTGCGAGTGCCGGAGCTTCGTCCGTTTTTGTATAGATAATTTTTGATGTCATCATCATTCCTAGATAGTTGGCCATAACGACCATATTCAACAATGCAAAGAAATCATTGCCACCAGTATTGGTAATACATTAAAGCGTTAATAATGGAGCAACGAGCAGTCAGTTAGGTGTTTATTGCCCTATATTTATATAAAGCAAAATAGTCACACCTGACTAGCTAGTACCGTATTTATAACTAAACATTTAATAAAAATAAATTAGCCTTTAGGCTAGCGTTAATACGTTATTTTTAGGGTAAAGAGTGTAACAAGCTTGGTTTAAAAGGGCTAGTTTTTGCAAGCACCATCCAAGTAGTTATACCAATTGAATTAAAAACATTGATCGTTCTAACGGACTAAAGTTTCATAATGGCATTAAAATTTCATATAGAATAACTATACATTTAAATTTATGCTTAATTATTAAGCTTTTTTACTTGTCGCTATAGTAAATGCCAATTTTATTAAAAATATGAGCATGCTTGCGTATTAAATGACTTATTGGTTACTTTTAAAATAACTAAGTTAAAACAATGGGATACATTATTTAACCCTATTATTAAGCCATTTGTTTTGCGCCGAAATTACTCATTAATTTAATGTTATTGGTATGCCCGTGTATTTAATACAAATTGATATTTAACATTCAATACAGAAAATATTGGGGTAGATAAAATAAATTCAAGGAGAAGGGTTGAATTTGCAGATAATGAGGCTATTAATACAGAAGAAGAGATGATAAAAAAGATGTTGAAGGAATTAAGCGAGGATCTAAGCAGGTCACTCGCTTTAGTAGAACAAAATAACAGTCACTCAATAATATCACCGTTAGGCGCTATATTTTTAGCGTGTAAGCCTTTAGGGCCTTGTTCTAATTCGAATGTTACATCTTGACCAGCTTTAAGTGTTTTATAGCCGTCCATTACAATTGTTGAGTAATGAGCGAAAATATCATTCTCGCAGCCGTCTTCTACGATGAAACCGAAACCTTTGGCATTATTGAACCATTTGACTTTACCACAAGCCATACTTCTACATCCTTCTATAAGTTCACTAATTTAGTTAATCTAAACTGTATAATTTGCTAGACTGACTAAGGTTTAATCAATCTATGTTTGACTGTAGTTTATTTAGCCAGTCAGTCAAGTGTTTTGATCTATTAATTAACATTTTATTTATTTTTTTATTCAAGTTTGCTTGAGTTACAAAGACAAGACTATATTTAATTATGAGTGGTATGAAAGATTCAGGTGTTATAGACATCGTTCGCGACAAGGAAAAGCAAAAGCTGCAACCACCGCGAAAATATAAAGTTGTTTTAAATAACGACGATTACACGCCAATGGATTTTGTGATAGAGATCCTGATGACGTTTTTTAATATGGATAGCGATAGAGCAACCGACGTGATGCTGCAAATTCATCAACAAGGGAAGGGGATCTGTGGCGTATTTAGCTCAGATGTAGCCCATACAAAAGCTGAACAAGTTAACCGGTATTCAAGGGATAACGAGCATCCACTGCTATGTAGTTGTGAGCAGGAATAAATACCAAGCGAATGATCTTTCGTTCGATTGTAATGGTATAAAATTATTATCTCTGTAAGGGGTTGCCAATGCTAAATAAAGATTTAGAACTTACTTTGAACAGCGCGTTTCGCGAAGCGCGTACACGTCGTCATGAGTTTATGACGGTAGAACACCTTTTACTTGCGCTTTTGGACAATCCATCTGCTGGGGAAGCGCTAAGTGCCTGTGCAGTAAATGTTGCAGAGTTAAAAACTGAACTCCTTGAGTTTATTAACGAAACCACGCCGGTTATTCCAGATTTAGAAGAAGAGCGTGAAACTCAGCCAACACTTGGTTTTCAACGTGTATTGCAACGTGCTGTTTTTCATGTGCAATCATCGGGTAAAAACGAAGTAACAGGCGTAAACGTGCTGGTGGCTATTTTTTCTGAGCAAGAAAGCCAAGCAGTATATTTACTTAAAAAACACGATATATCACGTCTCGATATTGTTAATTTTATTTCGCATGGCATTGCCAAAAGCGATGATGAATTAGGCGATGATACCGACGATATTCACGAAGACGTACAAGAAGTGCAAAGCGAAGAAGCGAGCAAGCTCGACAGCTTTACCACTAATTTAAACGTACAAGCGCTCGAAGGCCACATTGACCCATTAATAGGGCGCGATAGTGAAGTAGAGCGTACTGTACAGGTGTTGTGTCGTCGTAAAAAGAACAACCCACTATTAGTAGGCGAAGCAGGTGTTGGTAAAACAGCAATTGCAGAAGGCTTAGCGTATCGTATTGTAAATAAGCAAGTACCCGAAGTAATTGCCGATGCAGTTGTTTACTCGCTTGATATGGGCGCATTATTGGCAGGTACTAAGTACCGTGGCGATTTTGAAAAACGCTTTAAAAGCTTACTAAAAGAGTTGCAAGCACAACCGGGTTCTATTTTATTTATTGATGAAATTCATACCATTATTGGTGCCGGCGCGGCATCGGGTGGAGTTATGGATGCATCAAACTTACTTAAGCCGCTACTCTCTAGTGGGCAATTACGCTGTATGGGTTCGACAACTTATAACGAGTATAAAAATATTTTTGAGAAAGACCGTGCTTTGGTACGTCGCTTTCAAAAAATTGATGTGCTTGAGCCGAGTGTTGCCGATACCACTAAAATATTAAATGGTTTAAAAGAGCGTTACGAAGCGCACCATGGCATTCGTTATACGCAAAAAGCGTTAAAAGCAGCGGCAGAGCTAAGTGCAAAATATATTAATGAACGCCATTTGCCCGACAAAGCAATTGACGTAATTGACGAGGCCGGTGCAAGCCAACGTTTACTGCCTAGCTCTAAACGTAAAAAAACCATTGGCGTTGCCGATATAGAAAACATTGTGGCTAAAATGGCGCGTATTCCACCGCAAAGTGTGTCATCTAGCGACAAAGAAACGCTAAAAAACTTAGACCGCAATTTAAAAATGTTGGTGTTTGGGCAAGATCAATCTATTGATGCGCTTACATCGGCTATTCGCTTATCGCGCTCTGGTTTAGCCAACGAAGAAAAACCGGTAGGGTCGTTCTTATTTGCAGGCCCAACAGGGGTAGGCAAAACCGAGGTAACTAAACAGCTAGCTAAATGTATGGGTGTTGAGTTTATTCGCTTTGATATGTCGGAGTACGTAGAGCGCCATGCAATAAGTCGACTAATTGGTGCGCCACCAGGTTATGTTGGTTTTGAGCAAGGTGGGTTACTCACTGAAGCGGTAATTAAAAACCCGCATGCGGTAGTACTGTTAGATGAAATTGAAAAAGCGCATTCAGATATTTACAACATATTGTTGCAAGTAATGGATCACGGTACATTAACTGATAATAACGGCCGCAAAGCCGATTTTAGAAATGTAGTCGTGGTAATGACCACCAATGCGGGCGTGCAAGAAACAACGCGTGCGTCAATTGGTTTTAGCGAGCAAGACCATACGCACGATGCAATGGGTGAAATTAATAAAGTATTTTCACCAGAATTTAGAAACCGCTTAGATAACATTATTTGGTTTAATCACCTTGATAAAGACGTTATTTTACTTGTGGTTGATAAGTTTATTGTAGAGCTTCAAGCGCAACTGGATAAAAAGTCAGTTAATCTTGAGCTAAGTGCTAAAGCACGGGAATGGTTGGCTGACAAAGGTTACGACAAAGCGATGGGGGCACGTCCTATGGCACGTATTATCCAAGAGCAGCTTAAAAAACCATTAGCCAACGAAATACTCTTTGGTGAACTTGTTGAAGGCGGTACGGTTAAAGTATCGGTTAAAGATAAAAAAATTCGCTTTGATTATCAAAGTGATTTAACACCAGCTTAGTTTAATATGCGCTAAATGAGTTAAATAAAAAGGCCTGCTTTTAAAAAGCAGACCTTTTTTTGTAATGTTTTATAGACAACAAAAAACCCAGCAAGGCTGGGTTTTTTGTTTATTAAATGTAATTGCTAGTTAATATCCATCAATTACATTTAATAAACGCTTAAAGCTAGTGAAACACTAGCCAAAAACTAAATCTCGTTTACGCACTTACTTAGCGAGCACGGAATACGATACGACCTTTCGATAAATCGTAAGGAGTCATTTCTACCGTTACTTTATCGCCGGTTAAAATACGGATATAGTTTTTGCGCATTTTGCCTGAAATATGAGCCACAACTACGTGACCATTTTCTAGCTCAACTCGGAACATTGTATTTGGTAAAGTATCAAGGACTGTCCCTTGCATTTCGATTACGTCTTCTTTCGCCATGTTTAGCGTAACACCTCTTTAATAGTTAAACGCTGCAGATTCTGCCCAAAATACGCCAATAAGTAAAGGCGCAGCGGCTATTTTTGCAAATTAAATAGTCAACCACTGGTCTTTGACTTGTTTTTGCGCCGGTAAAAATTGCGTTTTGTAGTTCATTTTAGGACATTCGTCTATTTGGTAGCCCAAGTACACGTAGTGCTTATTTTGTGCTTTAGCAAATATTAGCTGCTGTAAAATCATCACAGTACCCAAACTATACTGCTCATAGTCGGGGTCAAAAAAAGTATAAATAGCTGAAATAGCCTTGTCCATACAATCAGTTACGGCAACCGCAACTAAATTGTCTTGATCCCAAAGTTCTATAAAAGTGATGTTTAACCAACTGCATAATAAAAAACTCTGAAACTGTGTTTTATCAGGAGGATACATACTACCGTCTTGATGGCGCAAACTAATATATTTACTGTACAGCGCGTAGTATTGCGGGCGCTCTTGGTTAGAATATTTAACTTCAAAGCGTGTTTTTGCTTTGTTTAGTTTACGTTTGTGCGATTTTGTCTCAATAAACTCTTGTGCTAATACACGTACAGAGCTACATGCGCTGCAAGTTGGACAGTGCGGGCGGTAAATTTGGTTACCGCTGCGACGAAAACCTAACGCCAGCAAAGACTCAAATTTATCGCTGCTGTAGCAACTTGGATCAAGAATGACCAATAACTGCTCTTGGCGGTTGGGTAAATAACTACAAGCAAACTCTTGGCTTAAACCAGCGCGTGCAGGAATATGTTCATTCATAAATAGCGTTAAGCTCCTGTGGTATCCACATAGCAGGGTCTACTTTATAATTTTGCGCTGCGTGTAGTTTAGCTAAAAATGCAGGGCGTGGGATCACTGTCGCCCCTAACGACATTAAATAGGGGTTTTCGAGCTGACAATCAATAAAATGCGCGTTATGGCGCTTAAGCCAATTAACCAACGCCCACATAGCCAGCTTAGAGCAGTTTGTTTGATGATGAAACATCGACTCGCCACAAAAAACACCATTTTGCATAATGCCATATAAGCCACCTGCAAGCTCTCCCTCGCGCCACACTTCTACACTATGGGCAATGCCTGCGTTATGGGCGTTAATGTACGCAGTGAGCATGTCAGAGGTGATCCACGTACCATCGGTATCAATGCGTTGCTCGCAGCATGCTTCAATCACTTCAATAAAGGCATTATTTATAGTAACGGTGACCGGGTGCTTTTTTAAATGCTTGCGCAGGCTTTTACTAATATGAAAATTATCAAGCTCTACAATGCCGCGCTCACTGGGCGACCACCACATTATTGGCTCGTCTTCGCTAAACCACGGAAATATACCATTATTATAAGCGTTATTTAGCCGCGCTAAACTTAAATCGCCACCAATAGCGAGTAAACCGTCGGGGGAGTCGAGAGCGCACTCTATAGGTGGAAATGCTATATCGGTATTACTTAGCTGGTACAGCTGCTTTTTCATACAATACTTCAATAAAAACGAATAACAAAAGTGTAACTATAATTTAGACATAAAAAAAGGCTGATTTATCAGCCTTTTTCACTAAATACTTAACTGCTTATAGATTATCTAAAAAGCGCTCAGCATCTAATGCTGCCATACAACCTGTTCCGGCTGAAGTAATTGCTTGGCGGTAAATATGATCCGACACATCACCAGCGGCAAATACGCCTGGTACGCTAGTTTGTGTAGCGTTGCCATTAAGGCCCGACTCAACAATTATATAGCCGTCTTTCATCTCTAGTTGGCCAACAAACATATCGGTATTTGGCTTATGGCCAATAGCAATAAATACGCCCGCTAGGTCTAACTCTTCGGTTGCATCAGAGTTTGCATCTTTAATACGCACACCGGTAACGCCCATTTGGTCACCTAATACTTCGTCAAGCGTACGGTTGTAATGCATTACCACATTACCGTTTGCTGCTTTTTCAGCAAGGCGGTCGGCTAGTATTTTTTCACTACGGAAACTATCACGACGGTGAATTACATGCACTTCATCGGCAATGTTAGATAAGTAAAGCGCTTCTTCAACAGCTGTGTTACCGCCGCCAACAACCGCTACTTTTTGTCCTTTATAGAAAAAACCATCACAGGTCGCACACGCAGATACGCCACGGCCTTGAAAATTTGTTTCTGACTCTAAGCCTAGGTACTTAGCAGACGCGCCTGTTGCAATGATTAGTGCGTCACAGGTGTAAGTGCCTTGGTCGCCAGTTAAAGTGAAAGGGCGTTTAGATACGTCTACTTTATTTATGTGATCAAATATAATTTCAGTTTCAAAGCGCTCAGCATGCTCTTTCATACGATCCATTAACGCAGGACCAGTTAAGCCATGCGCATCGCCAGGCCAGTTTTCTACTTCGGTAGTGGTGGTTAATTGGCCACCTTGTTGCATACCAGTAATTAATACCGGGTTTAAATTTGCGCGGGCTGCGTAAACTGCGGCAGTGTAACCAGCGGGGCCTGAGCCTAAAATAAGTAACTTACAATGTTTTGCTTCAGTCATGGTTTTTTCCTAAACGTTTAATTCACTCTGTAATGCGCTCGATTCTAAGAAAAACAAGCAGGAAGTAAACAAAATCCGTGATTAATTTTTTTAACAAATTTTAAAGCTGTGCAATATTGTGTACTTAAAATGGAGTAATTTATGTCTAATAAGTAAAATTAGTTCAATAAACAGACTAATACGCAACAAAACTGCGTTAATTCATGACCGGTTTGATTTTTTTTGATATGTTTTACCTAATTTTGATTTGTCACTGAAAGATTATGTGACCTAAGTGAATAGGCAACTATGTTATTTTGGCAGGAAAAACCCGCATTTGGGTTGACTTCAAAAGACCTTAACGTCTTAACCAATGCGCAAGAGTACCGTACGCAATTGCTACGTTTAATTGCCAACGCAAAAAAACGAATTTATATAACCACGCTTTATTTACAAGATGATGAAGCCGGACGTGAAGTTTTAGAGGCACTGCACCAGGTGTCATTAGCTAACCCAGCGCTTGAAATAAAAGTGCTGGTAGATTTTCATCGCGCGCAACGTGGCCTTATTGGTGCCGAAAAATCTGAGGGGAATGCCAGTTTATATTGTGATTACCTCGAAAAGTTTCAATCGAACGTGCAGGTATACGGTGTACCAGTAAAAGCGAAAGAGTTATTTGGCGTATTGCATTTAAAAGGTTTTGTGATTGACGACACCTTGCTTTATAGCGGCGCGAGTATAAATAATGTGTATTTAGAGTATAACGACCGTTATCGCCTCGATCGTTACTTTTTAGTTACGCAAAACGCATTGTGCGATGCTGTAATAGACTTTATTGAAACAACATTACTTAGCTCAAATGCAGTGCCGCGTATTGATAGCCGCCCGCTGCCAAAGCTTAATGACTTTAGATTAGATCAAAAGCAATTAATGCGTGATTTAAAAACAGCAAGGTATAACAGCGCCGAGCTGCATAATACTCAGTCCTTAGGTATTCGTTTGTTTTTAGGATTAGGGCGACGCAATAACGAACTTAATCGTTTAATTAAAACCATGTTTGACGCCACCGAGCAAGAGCTGGTGTTGTATACGCCTTACTTTAATTTTCCGGCGCCGTTAATGCGCTCATTACGCCGCTTATTAAAGCAAGGTAAGCAAGTCACTATTGTAGTGGGCGATAAAACGGCTAACGACTTTTATGTACCGCCTAGCGAGCCATTTAGTAAAATAGGCGCGTTGCCGTATTTATACGAAACTATTTTGCATAAATTTGTTAAAACGCAAAAACGCCATATTGATAACGGTAATTTAAACGTTTATTTATGGAAGCACGACAGTAATTCGTTTCATTTAAAAGGCATTTGTTCAGACAGAAAAGTACATTTACTCAGTGGTCATAACCTTAACCCGCGGGCGTGGGGACTAGATGTTGAAAATGGTATTTTAATTGAAGATCCACAGCAAACAATAATGCAAGATATTGACAACGAAAAGCAAGAAATTCTGCAGCACTGTCGCCGTTTAACTGGCCCAGATGATTTAGAAACCATGGACGATTATCCGCAAGCGGTTAAAAAGTTACTTGGCCAAGCAAAACGTGTAAAAGTAGATTTTATAATTAAACGTTTTATATAAGCTTATAAATTTAAAATCTATACAACAAAAAAGCAGCTAATAGCTGCTTTTTTTGTTTGCACTAATGTTTACTCTAAAGCACTCAAGTAAATTAATGCTTGAGTGCTTTACGCTAAATTAAACGTTTTCTAGCGCAGTACGAGGATCAACATATTCCATGTTAAACGCCTCAGCTACTTCTTTGTAAGTTACTTGGCCTTTTATTACGTTTAAGCCTTTTAAGAAGTGAGCGTCGTCAAGCAATGCCTTTTTATAACCTTTGTTTGCAAGGTTAATAATAAACGGCAAGGTTGCATTGTTAAGTGCAAACGTAGAAGTACGTGGCACAGCGCCCGGCATATTAGCAACACAATAGTGAACAACGTCATCAACAATGAACGTAGGATCAGCATGGGTAGTTGCTTTAGAGGTGGCAATACAGCCACCTTGGTCAATGGCAACGTCAACAATTGCAGAGCCTGGTTTCATGGCTTTAATGTGCGCAGCAGTTACTAGTTTAGGTGCAGCTGCACCTGGAATAAGTACACCACCAATTACTAAATCGGCCTCTAGTACGTGTTTTTCAAGTGCGTCGGCAGTTGAGTAAATAGCGCGTACTTTGTTGCCAAACTGTGCGTCTAGTGCGCGTAATACGTCAATGTTACGATCAAGTATTACTACGTTTGCACCTAAACCAACCGCCATAAGTGCAGCGCTACGGCCAACCATACCGCCGCCAATAATAACTACTTTAGCTGGCTCAACGCCCGGTACGCCACCAAGTAACATACCACTGCCTTTATTTATTTTTTCAAGCGCTTGTGCGCCTGCTTGAATAGACATACGACCTGCTACTTCACTCATAGGAGCTAAAAGAGGAAGGCCACCGCGAGAGTCTGTGACTGTTTCGTATGCAATACAAATTGCTTTGCTTTTAACTAGGTCTTCAGTTTGTGGTAAATCAGGGGCAAGGTGTAAGTAAGTGAAAAGAATTTGATCTTCGCGCAGCATGGCACGCTCAATCGCTTGTGGTTCTTTTACTTTAATTATCATCTCGGCTTTTGCGAATACATCAGCAGGTGTTGCTAAAATTTCAGCACCGGCTTGTACGTAATCGTCGTTAGTAAAGCCAATGCCCATACCCGCATCTGTTTCCACTAATACTTGGTGGCCGTGATTAACGAGCTCACGAACACTAGCAGGAACCATACCTACGCGGTATTCATGGTTTTTAATTTCTTTAGGTACACCTATAATCATAATTTTGCCTTGTTAGAACGGGATAAGTTTTTTCACTATTATATTCATGAGTTGCTAGTGTGTCTTACCTTTTTTTTAACATATTATAGTGATAATATCTGTTTTTGGCTTTTAAACAGAATAATAAACTAGGTGAGTATGCATACACTATTAGATAGAATAGATCGCAAAATATTAGTGGAATTACAACAGGATGGGCGGTTATCTAATGTGGAACTGGCCCGACGAGTTGGCTTAAGTGCGACACCTTGTTTAGAGCGTGTAAAAAAGTTGGAGCGAGAAGGTTATATACTTGGTTACAAGGCTGTGGTCGATCCGGCTAAGCTTGGCCAAGGTTTATCGGTATACGTTGAGGTAACTATTACTAAAACATCGGCAGATGTATTTGACGAATTTAGTGCTGCAGTTAAAAAGCATAACGAAATAATAGAGTGCCATTTAGTATCGGGTAATTTTGACTTTTTACTTAAAACGCGGGTAAACGACATGTCAGAATATCGAGGAGTACTGGGCGATATACTCTTAAAGTTACCCAATGTTAGCGAAAGTCGTACTTATGTAGTAATGGAAGAAGTAAAAGGCGAGGAAGGCGTAATTATTCGCCCCTATGTTGCTTAAGCTGATTTACAATATGTGTGTTATTTATAGGCTAATATAGTAATTTATAATTAGTTTCGCATAATATAAGTTTAAATTATAAAAACTTGTTCATAATCAGGCCATCAAGGTTAAGATAAAGTGCAACAAAATACATTTCCTGCTAAGGTATTCCACTGCTAAGTGAGTGTAAAAATAATAAAGAGGAATAGGGAATTATGCGCCTAAACGGTGTGCAAAGGCTATTAGAAACAGGGCTGATAATCAGCACTTTTACAGCAATATTTATTTTATGTGCCTTAATCAGCTTTGATCCGGCGGATGCTGCATGGTCGCAAACTAGCTTTAGCGAAGTAAAAAACATTACTGGCGCTGCGGGTGCATGGATTGCTGACATATTATTACTCACTTTTGGCTGGTTGGCTTATTTAGTACCGGCCGCAATTCAGATATTTGGTTATTTACTATTTAAACAACCGCACCGAATTTTACAACTCGACTACACCACCTTAGCATTGCGTGTTATTGGTTTTGCTTTATTTATTACCTCAGCTACCGCTATTAGCAGCATTAATTTTGATGATATTTATAACTTTTCATCAGGCGGGGTAGTGGGCGATGTGATTGAATCGGCAATGATGCCAGCATTTAACTTTACCGGTACTTCAATACTATTATTGTGCTTCTTTTTTGCCGGTTTAACATTATTAACGGGCGTTTCGTGGGTAGATTTTGTTGATTATTTAGGTGATTTAATCGTACGTTTTTATCGTTACATTAGCAATTATATAAAAGGCTGGTTAAACCGAGAGCGTTTAGCAGGTAATGATAATCAGCAAATAGACGCACAATTTGAACCAGACACCAACGAGCAAGCCGATGAAACAAATACCAAAAAAGTAAATAAACAAAAATCAATTAACAAACCGCAAACGCCATTTAATGAGCCGCAAATTAGCGACGAATTTATGCCGTTTGACGAGCTAGATGATATTCTCGATCAAGAAATTGGCTTTAGCGCCATAGATGACGATCCAATGGATACAGAAGCTGCACTTAATGCACTTGATCAGAGCCCAGTAGTAGAGCCTGAAAAGCCAGTAACTACGGTAGTATCGCCAGCAAGGCCAATGAACAAGCCAAAAGCTGCGTATCAGCCGCCGCCAACAGCCAAAGAAAAATTTGAACAATTACTTAATCAAGAGCCGCCACTAGGGCCATTACCATCGCTTGATTTACTCGACAGACCCGACAAAGCTAAAAACCCTATTTCGCAAGAAGAGCTCGATACAGTATCGCGACTAGTAGAGACAAAACTGCTCGACTTTAACGTACAAGCAAAGGTTGTAGCAGTATACCCAGGGCCAGTTGTAACTCGCTTTGAGCTAGATTTAGCACCCGGCATAAAGGTGTCTAAAATTACCGGTTTAGCAAAAGATTTAGCCCGTTCGCTTTCGGCAATTAGTGTGCGCGTGGTTGAGGTTATTCCGGGAAAAACCTATGTAGGCATAGAGCTGCCTAACAAGTATCGCGAAATAGTGCGTTTATCAGAAGTAATAAACGCCCCTAAATTTGAGCAAAACCCATCACCACTCACCATGGTATTAGGTAAAGATATTGCCGGGGAGCCGGTATGTGCCGACCTTGGTAAAATGCCGCATTTATTGGTAGCCGGTACTACAGGCTCGGGTAAATCAGTGGGCGTTAATGTGATGATAGTAAGCTTACTGTACAAATCGGGGCCTGATGATGTACGTATGATCATGATTGACCCTAAAATGCTTGAACTTTCGGTATACGAAGGTATTCCGCATTTATTGTGTGAAGTAGTTACCGACATGAAAGAAGCCGCTAATGCACTGCGTTGGTGTGTAGGCGAAATGGAGCGTCGTTATAAGCTAATGTCGGCTTTGGGTGTACGTAACTTAAAAGGTTATAACCAAAAAGTACTTGAAGCCAAAGAAGCGGGCTATCCAATAATGGACCCATTATTTAAAGACACCGATGGCATGAAAGATGGCCCAGATGAGCTTGGAAAGCTACCTAGTATAGTGGTAGTAATTGACGAATTTGCCGACATGATGATGATTGTAGGTAAAAAGGTAGAAGAGCTAATTGCCCGTATTGCGCAAAAAGCACGTGCCGCAGGTATTCATTTAATACTGGCAACACAGCGCCCATCGGTAGACGTAATTACCGGTTTAATTAAAGCAAATATACCAACGCGTATGGCGTTTCAGGTATCGAGTAAAATAGATTCGCGCACTATACTTGACCAACAAGGTGCCGAAAATTTACTAGGTATGGGTGATATGTTGTATTTACCGCCAGGTACAAGTGTTCCTGAGCGTGTGCATGGCGCGTTTGTAGACGACCACGAAGTACACGCAGTAGTAAACGACTGGAAAGCCCGTGCTAAACCAAATTACATAGACGAAATACTTAATGGCGACGCGAACGAGGATATTTTATTACCGGGTGAAGCCAGCGAAAACGCAGATGAAGAAAACGATCCGCTATACGACGAAGCCGTGTCGTTTGTAATTGAAACCGGTAAAGTATCGGTGTCGTCTGTGCAACGTAAATTACGTGTTGGCTATAACCGCGCAGCACGCTTAGTAGAACAAATGGAAACATCGGGTATCGTGAGTTCAGCTGGCCACAATGGCGCTCGCGATGTATTAGTACCTAATGGAGCAAATTAATGAAAAAACTTAACACCTTATTATTAGTACTTGGCAGCTTAGTTGCTACGCCAAGCTTTGCAGACGACAGCCAAGCATTACAAGATCAACTCGCAACGCTAAAAAGCTTTAAAGCGCAGTTCTCGCAAAAAGTAACAGACAAACAAGGCCAAGCAGTAATGCAAGGCGAGGGCACGATTGCCCTGCAACAACCTATGATGATCCGCTGGCAGCAAACCAATCCAGACGATACATTATTTGTATCAAATGGGGATAAAACATATTACTTCGACAGTTTTGCCGAGCAAGTAACTATTATGCAAACTAGCAGCCTTATAGATTCAACGCCGTTTGTGTTACTTACTTCAAAAGACCCAGCGCAGTGGAAAAAATACAGCGTACTGGCTACAAATAGCGGCTTTAGCGTAACGCCAAACAAAGGCGTAGAAAGCCAAGTAGAGCAGCTAGATATAACCTTTGCTGGTAACGAGCAAGGTTTGGCTAAATTAGTGGTAACCGATAATTCAGGGCAGTTATCGTCGTTTACTTTTAATGATGCACAAGTTAATACGCTGCTTGATAAAAGCACCTTTGAATTTACGCCTCCTGAAGGTGTTGAAATAGACGATCAGAGTAACGGTGAGTAACTTAGGATTTAACTTTGGGCCCGATGTACGCCCACTCGCAGCGCGTATGCGCCCAACAACGCTTGATGAATACATTGGTCAGCAGCACTTACTCAGCGCCGATAAACCACTGCATCAGGCAATTGTTGCAGGGCGCTGCCATAGTTTAATATTGTGGGGCCCGCCGGGCGTAGGTAAAACAACGCTCGCGCAAATAATAGCTAATCATGCCGATGCTGCGCTTATTCAAATGTCGGCAGTTACTGCAGGCGTTAAAGACATTCGCGACAGCGTTACGCAGGCGCGCGAAAACCTACAAAGCCGTGGCCAACGCACCTTAATGTTTGTTGACGAAGTACACCGTTTTAATAAATCTCAGCAAGATGCATTTTTACCGCATATAGAAGACGGTACGTTTATATTTGTAGGTGCAACCACCGAAAACCCATCATTTGCACTTAACAACGCTATTTTGTCGCGGGCGCGTGTGTATGTTTTAAAATCGCTTGCCGATACAGATCTATACACAGTAATAGATCGCGCACTCAAACAAGACGAACAATTAAGCCAAAAGCACATAGTAATTGCCGACAACGCTAAAAAAGCACTGTGCCAAGCAAGTGGTGGCGATGCGCGCAAAGTACTTAACTTACTTGAGCAAGCGGTTGATTTAACCACAGAGCAAAACGGCCAATACAAGGTAGACGAGCACGTACTTAGCCAAGTGCTGCCCACACATTTAGCTAAATACGACAAAGGCGGCGATGAATTTTACGATTTAATATCGGCCTTTCATAAATCGGTACGAGGAAGCTCCCCCGATGGCGCGCTGTACTGGTATTGCCGTATTTTAGCCGGTGGGGGTGACCCTTTATATGTAGCTAGGCGATTACTTGCCATTGCTACAGAAGACATAGGCAACGCCGATCCGCGCGCTATGGAAGTGGCGCTAAACGCATGGGATATTTTTCAGCGAGTAGGCCCAAGCGAAGGCGAACGTGCAATTGCCCAAGCCACACTTTATTTAGCCAGCGCACCTAAAAGTAATGCGGTGTATATGGCGTTTAATCAAGCCAAGGCCGATGCCCAAAACGAGCCAAGTTATCCCGTGCCCGAGCATTTACGTAATGCGCCAACCAACTTAATGAAAGACTTGGGGTATGGCGCTGAGTATCGTTATGCGCACAACGAAGAAGGCGCTTTTGCTGCCGGAGAGAAGTATTTACCACCAGAAATGCAAGGTAGGGAGTATTACTCACCGAGCGATCGTGGCCTTGAGCAAAAAATTAAGCAAAAGCTCGATTACCTAAAAGAGCGCGACGCGCAAAGCCCACTTAAACGATACGAAAATGATTAAACTTTATATGATGATCGCCCTTGGCGGAGCCTCAGGAGCGTGTTTACGGTTTTTTATTAGCGAAAGCATGCTAAAACTCCTCGGTAGGGGATTCCCTTTTGGCACGTTGGCGGTTAATATTCTGGGTTCATTGTTGATGGGCATTTTGTACGGTTTACTAGATAAAGATATAATCGCCGAAAGCCCTGCTAAAGCCCTGATCGGGGTTGGCTTTTTAGGTGCGTTAACCACCTTTTCAACATTTTCAATGGATTCGCTGTTGTTGTTACAACAAGGTCACTTTATTAAAATGGCCCTCAATATCATCTTAAACGTGATGGTGTGTATTTTTATGGCTTGGCTGGGCCTTCAGCTAGTAATGCAAAAAGGTTAAAAACTAACATGTTAGATTCTAAATTTTTACGTCAAGATATCGAACAAACTGCAGCACGCTTAGCGGCTCGCGGTTACGAACTCGATGTAGCGACGGTCACGGCACTTGAAGAAAAACGCAAAACATTACAAGTAAAAACGCAAGAACTTCAAAGTCAGCGTAATGCAAGCGCAAAAGCAATTGGCCAAGCTAAAGCCAAAGGCGAAGACGCTCAACCGCTACTTGATGCAGTTGCTAACTTAGGTAGCGAGCTAGACGCAGCAAAAGCGCAGCAAGATGTAGTATTAGCCGCAATTAACGACATTGCCTTAGCAATTCCAAACTTGCCAGACGAATCAGTACCTGCAGGTAAAGACGAAGACGACAACGTTGAAATACTAACGTGGGGCACTCCTAAAAAGTTTGATTTTGACGTGAAAGATCACGTTGATGTAGGCCAAGACTTAAACGGCTTAGACTTTGAAATGGGCGTTAAAATTAGTGGCGCACGCTTTACTGTAATGCGCGGCCAAGTAGCGCGTATGCATCGTGCATTAACGCAATACATGCTAGACACCCACACAGACAAAAACGGTTACACAGAAATGTACGTACCGTACCTAGTAAATAGCGCAAGCCTTTACGGCACTAGCCAATTACCTAAGTTTGCGGGCGATTTATTCCACACGCTAGGCCTTGTAAACGACGATGGCGAACAGCAATCAGGCTTTAGCTTAATCCCTACAGCAGAAGTACCACTTACTAACAGTGCACGCGATGAAATTTACGACGAAAGCGATTTGCCAATTCGTTTAACCGCGCACACGCCATGTTTTAGAAGTGAAGCCGGCAGCTATGGTCGCGACACTCGCGGCTTAATTCGTCAGCACCAGTTTGATAAAGTAGAACTTGTACAGCTGGTAAAACCAGAAGACTCAATGGCAACGCTTGAAGAGTTAACAGGTCATGCAGAGCAAATACTACAAGAGCTTGAACTACCGTACCGTAAAGTAATTTTATGTATGGGCGACATGGGCTTTGGCTCAGCTAAAACCTACGACTTAGAAGTATGGTTACCAGCGCAAAACACCTACCGCGAAATTTCATCATGTTCAAACATGGCTGATTTTCAGGCGCGTCGTATGCAAGCACGTTTTCGCCGCGAAGGGGCTAAAAAGCCAGAGTTACTACATACACTAAATGGCTCAGGCTTAGCCGTTGGCCGTACACTAGTCGCCATACTAGAAAACTACCAACAAGCCGATGGCTCAGTAGTAGTACCAGAAGTATTACGCCCGTACATGGGTGGCCTTGAAGTGATTGGCAAGCAATAAAACGTAAGTTTTAAGCCAAGTTTTAGGCTTATGAGCTTAAAAAGAAAGCCGCTGTTAATTACAAACAGCGGCTTTTTTATTATAGGTTAAAAGTAAAAAGGTTCAGCTAATATGTAGGGCGTGCTTTAGCGCGTTACAGTTATTTGCCAAAAAATATGCGCCTGTCCTTTTTACTTGTAGCGTTTTAAATGTAAGCGCGCAATTAAACCCACATACCAATATTAATGCTACCTATGCATAATTTACTCAGCATATTAACCTGAGGTA